>JAPLHM010000243.1 GCA_026389635.1 Chloroflexota bacterium
TCACGAAACTATATGGAGGCCACGGTCCGATGAAGCGCACCGAAAGATTATCGATGTTATTAATCGAGTCCAGGGCCTGCCCCAGATCTTGAGACTTGTCGCGTTCAACCAGGCATGCCACATTTAGAATCATCTGGACGCCGTTTTCAGCCTTTTTGGTTTTTTCGATTTTGATCTCATCTACCAGCTGTTTGATGCGTCCAAAGAACTCGCGGAAATATCCGTCTGCGCTGGTCTCCATCTGCTGTTTCAGCAGGCCCTCTATCTTTTGCCTGTGCATATAGGCCAGGCCCTTGGATTTGCCGGCAATTTCGCTCTCCATCTTCTGGATCTCTTTGTTTGTCCGCATGATCTGCTGTGCCACGCCCTTGGGATCCCAGGAGATCTGTATGCCGAATTCGACCTTGTTTTTAACCCGTTGCAGCACGTTTCTCAGCCCCTCATACTCACCGGCCAGCCAGGCTACCAGGTTTTGCTCGGCGGAATTAGCCGAAACCTCCTTAATTATGGTATCGAAATTTATGGGCAATACATTGCCCCATTTCTCCCAGGCGGTTTGAATGACCCTGTCGTGAGAAATCACCCACGACTTTACCACTTCGGGGTCATCGGATTTGTAGGGCTCGGCATTACATTTGTGCACAAGGGCACAGATGTTATTATAGGGGACGGTATAGACTTCGTTCTCCTCTATGCCGATCTTGCCCAGGTGCACGCTTTGAGCGGAATCGGCAATGCAATAAACGTACCTGCCCTCCTCAGGAGCCATGACCATATTATTTATGATTGTTTCAATAGTTTCCCTGTTCTGCATTTCAACACCTCTGCGCAGCCTGCTCGGCATGCTCGTTCCATTTCTCGGGATTCAACATATCGTTAAGGACGTCATCCACAATGTCGTCCAGTCCATCGCGTACCGACTTTACAGTCTCGGCAACTCCCTGTTGCTCCTTAATTTGCTCAATGGCGACGTCAAGATCCATCAAGGCCTCACCGAGCCGTTCAATCTCCTCTTCTGTCAGGTGTCCCCCTTCCATTCTTCTGATGGCCTGTAACTTGAGTGCGTCGCGTATTATCTCGACCAGGGCCATCACCAGTCCCAGCACTCCCTGCTTGAGGTTTTTTTCATCTATATTAACGGTCATATTTATGGGTACTTTCAGACTTACTTTTTGTTCAGGTGGACCTCGAGTATGCCGTTGCCGCATGTCGCCTTCATGCTGTCGGCATCCACGGCAACGCTCAGTTTTATCTTCTTGCGGTAATTCCTGCGGGACGATGGCCTGGTAGTAAACGAAAACATATTGTCAACCAATTTTATATCCAGGTCTGTCAGCTCCACCCCGGGTACTTCCGCTATAATCACCACTTCATTCTCTTCCGTAAACACATCCACGGGCGGTTCAACTGCTTCCGGCGCCTCAGGTGCTTTGGCTTTGCCCCTTTTTTCCTGGGAGAGTCCCGAGGTCCCGATATGGTACTCACTTTCCCCACTCATAGTGCGGGTTTTGATGCTCCCCTTGATGCTCATCCCGCCCTTCTTCCATTCTTCGTCGCTCATCACCTCTTTTCCACCGGCTTTCTTCAACTTTTCCCGCAACTGCTCGAGATTCCCCTTGACCTCTTCCGGAGACGAGAGCAGCTTGCCTACGTCAATTTTCATCCCCAGAATATTCAGTGACCCTCCTATGACCTGAGAAATGTCCTGGTCCTGATCCTTGTCCTTGTCCTGTTTTTTCATATTACCTCCTATTTAGCCTCCAACGACGGATTCGACTCAATCAACCTGACGGCTGAAGGAGCTGCATTGATCTTCCTGGTTTTAGCGCTTAACCACCCGCACCACGGGCAACCCGCATCCATCAACTCTTCCACCGCTACATGTTTGCTGCACTGCGGGCAGGTCTCCTTACCTACCAGGGCCTGCTGCCAGGCAGGCGTATTCAAATTGGTGCCGGAGGGAAATTCCAAACCGTATTTAGCGGCGGTCTCAAATGATGCCAGGGCAGCCCTGATCCTGATGCCGAGAAGTTCGACGCCTGTTACCGATACCGCGATATCTGCGTTGATAACCAGGCCCTTATCCAGTATTTTATCTATAACATCTGCCAGAGTTCCTTGTGTGTCTCGCTGTGCCTGCAATGCCATGATATTACCTCCCTCGTTCTGCCTGTTGAAATCAGAGTATGGAGCCTACAATTTTGCCCAGCAGGGGTGTCCCGCTGGATCGACCCATGGGGCTTAAAAGATAACCCGGTCTGCCCGATGCCATCATGCGGTTGGGATTTTCCAACCTGTGGTAAATGCCCATCGCCATATAAGTTTTTCCCCTGGCTTCCAATTCCCCTGCCATGCTGAATAGCTGTTCTTTAGCAAGAGATGCTTCCTTGGTTGAGGGGAAATCTTCCACCAGCTTGAAATACATATCTAATGTCTGGTAAATTTTCCCGCTTCTGCGCAACGATTTTGCCGTAGCCAATATTGCGGCCGCCAGCCTTGAGACGTCTTCTGTGACCTCGCTATGGTCAATCAGGGCAACAGCTTCGTGTGATCGTTCCGTTTTAGGTTTTTCTTTCAATTCCTGACTGGGCATGCTGACCTCCTTTTAGCACTTCCCGACTGGCGCCGAACAAACTCCCTGTTTATTACTGCGGTAAAGTGATTGCGCCAGCGTGTCCAGCGCTTCCCTGTTATTGACAGGCCGGGTGAACAACGGCACGGAGACGATATTACGCCCGGCAAATATTGTATGTATGCGGGCCATATATTTCTGTTGCTCCTCCTCTCTGCGGGAGCAAAAGGGGCATTCTACGGGCGGAACAACCATGTTGACAACGATATTTGACGAAGGAATACGCAGGCTTTCAAGTGAGGCAGCCAGGTGCTCTGCCTCAGCCACGGCCATAGCCTCAGGGATGGTTATCATGACAAATTCAGTCGAGCCGGGGTCATTAAGCGTCTTAATTATCTCCCTGATCTCGCGGGATAGTTTTACCAGGCGCGCCGAAGCATCGTGGAACCTGCCGGACCCCAGGCCCTTGTACTTAATTAAAATGTGGAAAGCCTGGTTGAGCCATTCCCGTACCAGGTGGGGAAGCTCAAGCAGCCTGACCAGGTGGCCTGAAGCCGGTGAATCGAGGATAATGAGGTCATACACACCGGTATTAGATAAATCTAAAATCTTGTTGAGGGCCATCAGTTCATCCAGGCCCGGGGGAGTCATGGTAAACAGCTCCTGAAAAATCTCCCGGTCAAAGGCCATATCCATACCCTGGCCGAGGAAGCGGTCGAAGGCAGCTTCGATATCATTTTTAAGCTCCAGTTTTAAATCCTCAAGCAATGCTGCCCCGTCGATTTCTATGGCGTCAAGGTTACCCAAACCTTCGATGGCCGTTAGCTTATCCCCGATGGTAAAACCGAAAACATCCGAGAGTGAATGCGCCGGGTCGGCGGAGAAAATGAGCACCTTGAGGTCCGGCCTGGATTGGGCCATATGTAACCCGCTGGCAGCGGCAATCACGCTCTTGCCCACACCGCCTTTGCCGCCGAATATTACGAGTTTACTCCCGTGTAAGAC
>JAPLHM010000046.1 GCA_026389635.1 Chloroflexota bacterium
ACCTTGTAGGACATAATAGGCAGGTCTCCCGAATCCGGGTTAAGCCCGGGCAGAGGGTTGACCTCCAGGAAATAAGGGGTGCCGTCCGGCGAGACGCGGAAATCAACGCGCGCAAAGTCGCGGCAGCCCAGTGCCTTATAAGCTTTAATGCTGAAGTCGCCGATACGCCGCAGCGTTGATCTTTCAAGCCTGGCCGGGCATTCGTAATCCACCAGGTTGCGCCAGTCGCGCTTAACTTCCAGGGAGTAGACGAATGTTTTGAACTTTTTGCGGGGCACCACCCGCATTATGCCCACGATGGCTGGCGGCGAGTTGCCGGTTATTCCCACCGTGACCTCCTCGCCCTCGATATACTTTTCCATAAGTACGGGCTGCCCGTATTTATCAAGCAATGCCTGCGCCGTGGTACGGGCTTTGATTGCAGTATTAACTCGTGATGTCAGGCGGATGCCCTTGCTGGAGCCTTCGAAGGCTGGTTTAACGAAAGCCGGCAGCGGGATATCTTTGGCTCTAACCGCCTCAAGCTCGGCGCTTGAGGCTATTTTTATCCAGGGTGGGGTAGGCACACCCGCGGAGCTGACTATTTGTTTGGCTAAGGGTTTATCCAGCGTGATAGCCAGCGTCAGGGGGTCTGAACCTGTATAAGGGATGTTCAGCATCTCGAGTACAGCGGGCGCCTGGGCCTCGCGGCTGCGCAGGCTGCCGCGCCCCTCGGCGATATTGAAAACGAAATCCACCCTGGACTTGAGGATGTTTTCCAGGAATTTGCGCCCTCCGCCCAGGTAGACCGTCCTGTGGCCAAGCGAGCGCAGGCTGCGTGCGATAGCCCTGACCACTTTGATGGAATCGTACTCTTCGAGCGCGTCTTCAGGGATATCCCGGCCTGCCTCTATATCGTCCTTGAGGTCGTAGGCAAGGCCGATTCGCATGTCGTCCTTTTACGCGGCTACAAGCTCCAGCGCCATTTGAAGGTCGTTCACCCTGCGGCGCCCGTTGCGGCCGGGCGACGCTGCGGTAGGCCTGGGATTGCGGTAGCTGTAAGTTTTTCCCAGGTAATTCCTGAAGACCAGCTGGCCGTCCGCGCGTGATAACAGGTAGTTGGCCTGCAGGGGTACCTTGCCCCCGCCGCCGGGCAGGTCGATCACATAGGTCGGTACTGCCAGCCCCGACGTATGCCCGCGCATACCTTCAATAATGTGTAGCCCTTTCTCAACCGTGGTGCGCAGGTGCTCGGTGCCCTCAACCTCGTCTGCCTGGAACAGGTAGTAAGGCCGTATTTTGGCCCTGAGCAGGCCGTGGCAGAGCTGGAGCTGATTCTCCACAGAATCGTTAACACCGGCCAGCAATACCGACTGGTTATTAACAGGTATGCCGCGGCGCAGTATCTTTTCGCAGGCAGCTTTAGCCTCGTCCGTCAGTTCATTGGCGTGGTTGAAATGGGTATTCAGCCAGATGGGACCCAGGCGGGAAAGCATGTCGCAGAGCTCATCATCGATACGCTGGGGCAGCACCACAGGCACGCGGGTGCCGATGCGGATGATCTCGACGTGCGGGATAGCCCGTATCTTTTTCAGGATATCTTCAAGGTGCCTGGTGGAAAGCGTCAGGGGATCACCGCCCGAGATAATAACGTCCCTGATCCTCGAATCGTTGCTTATATAGGCAACCATGCGGTCGATCTCCTGGGGTGGCCGCACCCAGCGGCCGCGCCGCCACTCACGCTTGCGCGTGCAGTGCCGGCAAAACATGGGGCAGATATCTGTTACGACCAACAGGACGCGGTCGGGGTAGCGGTGCACCAGTCCCGGCACTATGGAGTCCCTCTCCTCCTCCAGCGGGTCTTCGGAGAGTATGCCCGTGAGTGCGATCTCCTCGAAAAGAGGCATAGACTGCCTGCGCACAGGATCATTGGGGTTGTCGTGGTCGATCAGGCAGAAATAGTAAGGCGTGATGGAGATGGGGAATTTGTCGGTGACCAACCTGAGGCTGACCTGGTCGTGTATGGATAAAAAGACGAGTTTAGATAGCTCTTCTATACTGGTGATGCGGTTGCGGAACTGCCACTTCCAATCGTTCCAGTTTTCATCAGACACGCTGCCGAAGAACTTTTGCCGGTTCCTCAGCAGGCGCAAGCTTGGAGGCTCTTCTACTTCAGTCGCAGGATGACCTGGAGGCTCCTCGTCTGCGGAGAATTCGAATAAGTCTTGTTGTTTAGTCGTTGATGCTTGCGCCACCTTGGGTTGTGCCTCCTTAAAAATTAAAATATTTTCCTATTTGCCGCAATCGTATTTTTTATTCTTTGTTTTTTTATAACATGTATAAAATATCATGTCAAGTATTTTCGGCAAAATTTTTAAAATAATTTTTGAATTGTATCTACGATGGATTATTTCGGCCAGTTTTTCCAGACAATTTGTCTTGCAGGCGTATGCGAATAAAATGGTTAAAATGGGATTTGAGCCGGCCTTAATTGCCGCAGCAGTGTTTTTGTCGGCGGAAAAGATTATGGGTTTACCGGGTGATGGAGTATACTCTACACGGTATCGAACTGGCGGCGGTTTATAAGTACTCAAAGATGCGGGACATTTTTAAAGCAAAATTTCACCCCCGGAATATCATTGATAACCCATCCGAAGACAGGTTGAGGGATTGGGCCTTGGAGCAGGGTGGCGTCGTCTCGGAATTCGGCAACCTGGCGGTGACCACACGCGTCAGGAACAGGATTGCCAAGTTCACGGAAGTGGTGCTGGGTGAGATTGAAGATGAGAATATCAAGCTTGTGGGCGATGTGCTGGAATATCTAAATGGGCGGGACGTGATCATGCTCGACCGCGTCATGTGCCAGAGCCATGCCTATAAGAAAAGGTGCAGGGTTTATGTCGATGCGCAATACCCCCGCATACCACTGATGTGGGGCAATACGCTCTTTCCTGCTGAGCCGGGTGAGCCTGATTTTATCACGGTCACCGTGCCGGACTGGCCGGAAAAAAAGGTACTGGTCTTCCCCGAGGCGGGCATAACCCTGATAATGGGTAGCGATTACAAGGGCGAGAACAAGAAGGCCATGCTGCGCCAGGTTATGTACTGGGCTAAAAAAGAAGGGAACATCGGGCTGCATGCCGCCAGCAAGATACTGCGCATCATGAAGGATGGCAGGCTATGTGATCGGGGCTTCCTGCTCTTCGGGTTGAGCGGAACGGGCAAGACTTCGCTGGCCTGTCATTCGCACTGGCTGCGGCCGCCGGAACGGGTGATAATCCGGCAGGACGACGTGGTCATACTG
>JAPLHM010000094.1 GCA_026389635.1 Chloroflexota bacterium
GCCGGGCAGCAGGGAATGCCCTATCAGCAGACGGGCATGCAGCAACCTCCTTATCAGCAGATGGGCATGCCCAAGTTCTCCGTAAGCAACCTGACCATCACGCCCAACAACGTGAAAGTGGGCGAACCGGTCAATGTCAGCATAATAGTGTCCAACAACGGGGTGCAGATGGGTAAATACAGCGTTGTGCTGCGCGTTGGCGGAGTGGTAGAGAATATCACCGATATGGCCATGACGCCGGGGGCCAGCCAGACCGCCAGCTTCGTGGTGATCAAGGACGCCGCAGGCGATTACTACGCCGATGTGGATGGCCTGGGCGGATTCTTCACCGTCATCCCGCTCGCGCCGCCTTCATTCACGGTAAGCAATTTCTCCATCTCACCGGAGCGTGTGCGCCAGGGCCAGCCCGTGATAGTCACGGCCACGGTCACCAACACGGGCGAAATAACGGGCAACCACCCGCTCATCCTGAGGGTCAAGGGCATGGCCGAAGCGCAGCAAGAGGTAACCCTGGGCCCCAACAAGACGCTGGATGTAGAATTCCAGATCGTAAAAGATACGCCGGGGTTCTATCCCGTGTCAATGGAGAACTGGACCGGAAAATTCGTGGTTGAAATGGATTGGACCGGCTGACCTCAGGAGGAGTTTTAATCAGGGCGCGAGCCGGTTTTAAAAAGCTGGCTCTTGTCGGCCAGGTAGTCTATAAACAGCACCCCGTTCAGGTGGTCCACCTCGTGCTGGATAGCCTGCGCCAAAAGGTCCGAGGCCTTCCTGCGGATGAGCCTGCCGTGCCTTCCCTTAGCCCTGACCCTGACGGTCTCGGCCCTGCATATCTCGGCCTGGTAGCCCGGCACGCTCAGGCATCCCTCTATCACCGTCCGTTCCCCCACCGTCTCAACTATCTCAGGATTGATCAGCACCAGCACCTCATCATCAGATTCCTGTATCACCACGATACGCAGCGGCGCCCCGACCTGGTTGGCGGCCAGGCCGATGCCCGATGACTCCTGCATCGTCTCGATCATGTTATCGATTAGCCGATTGACCGAGACATCGATGCTGTTGACCTTGCGTGCCTTTTTCCTCAGCACGGGGTCGGGGTTGGTGCGAATCTTGAGCACTGCCATGATAGATAATTAAAGCATACCCACGGGGTCGACGTCCAAAACCCAGCCTGCCGGCAAATCCATGCCCTGCAGCAAAGCGTGCAGATCACGTCCCAGCAGTATGACCTGGACCTGGTACCTGCCGCGCAATTTCGCGACGAGGGCAGGCGCCGGCCCGATTATTTTTATGCCGCTGAGACCCCTTGCAGCTTTCTCCCGGCCGATCATAGCGGCCATGCGCTCGGCCTGCGCAAAGCATTTGCCCTCGTCGGAGTGGCTGAAAACCAGCCTTGCCATGCGGTTGAAGGGCGGGTAGCCGAATTCACGCCTGTAGCTTATCTCGCCGGAGTAAAAGCCGTTGTAATCATGCTGAGCGGCGTACCTTACAGCGTAGTAGCCCGGGTTATAGGTCTGCACCACGGCCCTCCCCCTGTAGACACCGCGACCGGCCCGGCCCTCCACCTGGCAGAGCAATTGAAAGGTCCTCTCCCCCGACCGGAAATCAGGCAGGTTGATGCCGGTATCGGCGCTGACAACGCCCACCAGCGAAACGCCTGGAAAGTCCAGCCCTTTGGCCAGCATCTGCCGGCGGGGAACAACTTCCTGCATTCCGCCTCCACCGATTCAGTGCCCATGCCGAAATACTTAATCTCGCTGCCCCGGCATTGCGGACATTTGCGCGGGACAGGATACGAACGCCGGCAGTGGTGGCAGACCAGGCGTTTCTCAGCGGCATGGTAGGTCAGGGCGCCCGAACAGCGCCTGCAATTGAGGACGTAGCCGCAATCCCTGCATTCAACAAAAGTGGCGCGGCCCCTGCGGTTGATAAACAGTATGACCTGTTCACGGCGCTCCAGAGACTCTGCTATAGCTGAGCGCAGCAGGCGGCTGAAAATGCCGCGTCCGCCGCTTTTAAGCTCCTGCCTCATATCCACCACATCGACCTCCGGCAGGGGTGTCTGTCCCAGGGGGGTAACCCTCTCCGACAACTCGACGAGCTGGAATTCCCTCCTTGTGGCGCGGTAATAGGTTTCCACGTCGGGCGTGGCGCTGCCCATGATGAGCACCGAGCCGGTCAGCCGGGCCAGTTGTATGGCCACCTCGCGCGCGTGGTAGCGCGGCGACTTTTCAGATTGTTTATAGGCCCATTCGTGCTCCTCGTCCACAATGATCAGGCCCAGGCCGGGCTGCGGGGCGAACACGGCGCTGCGCGGGCCGACCACGATATCAAAGTCGCCGCGGGCGATGCGCAGCCATTCATCGTACAACTGGCCGGGCGTCAGCTTGCTGTGCAGCACGGCAACCCTGCCCGGGAACCTGGCAAAGAAACGGTCGATCACCTGCGGGGTGAGCGCTATCTCCGGTACCAGGCATATGCCTTTTTTGCCCTGCTTGACCGTCTCGGCCAGCGCCTGCAGATAAATCTCGGTCTTGCCGCTGCCCGTCACACCGTGCAGCAGGAACAATCCGGGCTCAGCCGCGCCTCCGCACCCCTGTATGGCATCCCTGATGGGCAGCCAGGCCGCCTGCTGACAATCGGTAAACTGCAAAGGAAATTCAAGCGCATGATCGTTCCTGGTGATGGGGTCACGGAAGACACCCTCTCTTACCTCCCTCACCAGTCCCCTTGCTTTGAGAGCGTTTATGACCTCGCGGCCGCAGGCCGCCCTTTTAATAATGCCGGCCGGCTCCAGCCGTCCGCCGGCGGCCTGCAGAACTTCCAGCGCGGCGGCCTGCTTTGCGGCGTGCGACTTGTGAAGCTGTTGCAGCACGGCGGGCAACTGTTCAGCTTCAAAATTCAGGGCTATGGATTTACGGTATTTTGGCTTGACCTGTTTGGCGCTTTCAAAACCGGGGGGCAGCATGAGGGAGAGGGCGCTGAAGACGGGGGCCATGTAATAATCGGCGATCCAGGAAGCCAGGCTGATGCGTTCGGGTGTTACCAGCGGGAGGGGTGAGACGAGCCCGATGATATCCCGCGTTTCGGCTACCTTTGTGATATCCGACAGCGCGGTAACGATGCCGCGCACGGTCCTGGGTCCGAAGGGCACGGACACCGCGCAGCCGGGCTCGATCAGGAGTGAAGGGGGTATAGAGTAGGTGAAAGTATGGCGGTGGCCGCCGGCTGAGCCGACGGCTACCTCGGCAAATTTCATCCGGCTTCTTTAGTTTCGCCTGCGGGCGCCTCGGGTTGAGGGGCGGTCAGCATATCTTCAACCGGTACCGGCGAGATCGCCTCGGTGATCCTATCACGCCTTTCCTTGAGCCTTGCTTCCTTGGTGCTGAGCCTTCTGATGTAGTACAGTTTGGCGCGCCTGACCTTGCCATGTCGCACCACCTCGATCTTCTCCAGCAGCGGGGAGGCCAGGGGGAAGGTGTGTTCGACACCTATGCCGGAGGTTACCCTGCGCACCGTGAAATTGCCTCCCGAATTATGTTTGGTGATCTTGATGATCAGTCCCGGGAACGTCTGCACCCGTTCGCGGCTGGCTTCCTTTATCTTGAAGCTGACGCGCACATTATCGCCGGGTGACAGTTTGGGCAGGCCCGGCTTGACCTTGTTTTTTCCGATGGTACTCATATCCATGATCGATCCCTTTCCTTAATTTAGTCTTATCAATTATTATTCAAATCCGTAGATTTTACCAGATTTAGGTCGGTATCTGTCAATTCCGCCTTGCCCAGCAGGTCGGGACGCCTGCGCGCCGTGCGCAGGACGCTCTGCCTGCGCCGCCAGTCCGAGATCTCCTTGTGGTTGCCTGACAGCAGGACGTCCGGCACCTTCCATCCACGGAACTCCGGCGGCCTGGTATAGTGGGGATATTCCAGCAGGCCGCCGACGTGCGATTCCTCAACTAAGGACGTCTCAGAGCCGATGGCCCCCGGCAGCAGCCTGATTAGACTATCTATTATCACCATGGCGGCCGGTTCACCGCCGCTCAGCAGGTAGTCCCCGATGCTGACCTGGTCGGTGACAAGGTGCTCTGCCACCCTTTCATCCACCCCCTCGTAGTGCCCGCATATCATTATGAGGTTATTTAGTGCGGCATAGCTGCCGGCAATCTCCTGTGTGAACAGCCTGCCACCGGGGGTCAGCAGCACCACCGGGCAGTGGTCCGCCCCTATCTCCCCGCGCAGGCATTCCACGGCTTCAAAGAGCGGTTCCGGCTTCATCACCATGCCCGCGCCCCCGCCGTAGCAATAGTCATCCACGGTGTGGTGCCTGTCATGGGTGAACGACCTTATATTATGCAGCCGCACATCGGCGACCTGCCTTTGCACGGCCCGTCCGATGATGCTGTGCTCTAAGTAGCCCGAAAAGGCTTCGGGGAAAAGGGTTAAAATATCGATCCTCAGCATAAACTCTTAAGTCCAACTGCCTCAAAAGGCAGGTAATTCTAACACAATCCACTCGTACAACCAAATCT
>JAPLHM010000020.1 GCA_026389635.1 Chloroflexota bacterium
GTTCGCATACCGGCCTACATGGTCAGTGCGGTCTGCGAGGTGCCCTACGGCGCCCACCCCGGGGGCCTTCCCAACTGCGGCATACCGCAATACGAGGGCTACTTTGACGATTACGAATTTGCCACACTCATACGGGATGCCTCCATGGACGAAACCCGTTTCATGGGGTTTATACGGGAGTGGATTCTCAACTGCAAGGACCATAAGCAATACTTAGACAAATTGGGCAAGGACAGGCTGCGTTACCTCAAGGACAAGGCCAAGCCGCATTCCTGGGTGGTGGAGACACTGGCCGCCGTGCCCCATATTGAGTTCCAGAAAGAGTCCAACCAGCTTGAAAGGATGGTTATCGCGGGCAGCAGGCATATAGCCGGCCTCTGCCAGACTAAGGGCTATCACACCATGTTGGCCGGCGTGGGACTTGCCCAGCTTGCGGCGTGGATGGCGGCCTACAACCTGAAAAGCTTGAAGCACGATACGGAGCTGGTGGCGGAAAATGGCATGTACGGCTATATGCCTGTACCCTCAGACCCCACAGGCTTCAGCATGCACAACCTGCATTCTTGCAAGATGCTTACAAATATCGAGACGGCCCTGGGAGTCCTGGCCGGCGGGTCGACCGGCGCCTGCCTGGGTGTGCTCGGGGCGGCCCAGGTCGACCGGTACGGCAACGGTAATTCCACCAAGATACCCCATGTTTATTACATCGTCGGGTCGGGCGGCGCTAACGACGTGGTCAGCTCCTGCCGCGAGACCATTGTATTTATCCCCGCCGGCAGGGAAAGGATGATCAGGGACGTGCCGTACATAACCTTCCCGGGAACTAATGTCAGAACCCTTGTCACGGACGTTGGCATCTTCGAGAAGCCCGAGGGTAAGGACACGCTGGTATTGACCTCTTATATTCCATATGGGACGGCCATCAGAGAGGAGGAGGCCATCAGGGGAATCAAGAGGATGGTGGGTTGGGAACTGGAGGTGGCCACGCACCTGGATAAAATCGATCTGCCATCATACGAGGAAAAAATGATGATCAGGCTATTCGATCCGCACGGTTTCTATACAAAAGTCTGAATAAAAACCCGAATAGACTATTGAGTCCGGCCGAATTCCCTTTTCAGCTGTTGTGAACTGAGATGTATCATGGTAGGCCGGCCATGCGGGCAGGTGCGCGGCTGGGAAGTGCCTTCAAGCTGCCTGATAAGAACCGCCATTTCACCTGAATCTAAACCTTTACCGGCCTTCACGGCGCCGTGGCATGCCAGCGATTGCGCAGCCTTCAGGTCCCGCTTTCCCTGGTCCTTTTCACCGCCTATCTCGTCAAGTAGTTCCACGATGGCCTCTGCCAGTGCCGCACTGTTGAGCAGGGCGGGCACGGCGCGCACCAGGCAGGTTTTACTGCCGAAAGGCTCGATATTGAATCCGAGCTCACTCAGCAGGCCGGCGCAGCTCACCAGCGTCTGCTCCTGGACGGGCGTAAGCTCCAGCGCCAGAGGTTCCAGCATGCCCTGCACGTCTGGCTTCTTAGATGCCCGCTGAGACATTATTTTCTCAAACAGTATTCGCTCATGGGCTGCATGCTGATCGATCAGGTAAAGGCCCTCTTCGCCCTCTGCCAGAATGTAACTGGAGGATAGCTGCCCAACCGTCCTCAAAGCAGGAATCCCAAAGGCATGAGGTTCCCACAGGGGCCGGGCGGAAGCCTCTTCGAGAGACGACCGCGCTGACGGCAAAGGCGACCTGGCAAGAGTATCGCGCAGCGCTTTAACTATGGCGGTGAATACGTTGTTGTTGTTGCGGAATTTGACCTCGAGTTTAGTGGGGTGGACGTTAACATCAACCTCTTCGGGGGGGATTGTGATATTAAGTATCGACAGAGGATGCCTGCCGCTCATCAGCAGCCCCTGATAGGCGGTCTCAACTGCTTTGGCCAGGATAGAGTTGCGCACGTAGCGCCGGTTGACGAAGAAGCTCAGATAACTGCGGCTGGAGCGCTGAACGGAGGGCGGACTGGCCAGGCCCTGAATATAAAGCATACCATTTATATCCTCCACCTCCAGCATTTTCCTGGCGGTGTCCAGGCCGTAAATCACGGATACCGCCGAGCGCAAATCTGCGTCTCCGGCCGTGCGCAGGCCAGTACGCCCGTCGATTACCAGGTCGAACCTGACCTCGGGATAGGCGAGGGCAAACTGGCTCACCAGTGCAGCGATATGCCCCGATTCAGTCGCTGCGGATTTTA
>JAPLHM010000329.1 GCA_026389635.1 Chloroflexota bacterium
TCAAGCATATGGTGCCCTATCTCCTCCCTTTCCGCCCTGCCCGGCTTGGCCGTTCCGATATCCATGTATTTATAGATCTGCCGGCTGTCGGCATTGACTATCTCGCCGTTGAACCGCTTTGCAATAGCGATGCCCAACCCGCTCTTGCCGACCGCCGTGGGCCCCACTACAGCAACCAGGCACTTCATGGCTTTGCTTTTAATGATGCCGTCTGCTTCACGATGTCCGTGAATTCGCCGGCCTTGAGGCTGGCCCCACCCACCAGCGCGCCGTCGATCTGGTGCTCGCCGACGAATTCAGCTATATTGGCCGCCGTGACGCTGCCCCCGTACAGGATGCGTGCCGTCCCTGCCGCCTGCTGTCCCAGTATACCGGCTGCCACCCCGCGTATGAGCCCGATGGTCTGCCCGGCCTGTGTGCCGTCCGCTGCCCTGCCGGTTCCGATGGCCCAGATGGGCTCGTAAGCAATGACCACCTCTTTCCCCGAGGGCACACCCTTCAACCCCTCACTCACCTGACGTGTGAGAATTTCCCCGGTTTTCCCCGACTCGTTTTCCTGCAGTGTCTCACCTACGCAGAAGATGGGGATGATGCCCGCTGCCACAGCCGCCCTGACCTTCTCATTTACCAGTTGGTCCGTCTCACCGAAAATCTGGCGGCGTTCGGAGTGGCCGAGTATCACGTACTGGCATATCGACTTGAGCATGAGCGGTGATATCTCGCCGGTGAAGGCGCCGCTGTCCTTGAAATACATATTCTGGGCGCCCAACTTAAGCGCAGTGCCCCTGATGGTCTCGCTGACCCTGTAAAGCGAGATGAAAGGGGGACATAGAACTGTATCCACCGCGTACCCGGCCTGCAGGCCGCCTGCTATGGCTGTTGCCAGCGATGCGGCCTCCTCGACCGTGGTATTCATCTTCCAGTTGCCCGCGATTAAAGGTCGGCGCATATAATTACCCCTGTTTTCGTCTTGCGGGCGCAGCTAAAGCAACGCCCCTACATCATTTTTCATCCAGCAGGACCTCTACCCCCGGCAGTGTTTTTCCTTCCAGGAAGCTCATGCTGGCGCCACCGCCCGTGGATACGTGCGTCATTTTGAAGCCGAGGCGCATCTCCGTGACGATCTCGGCCGTAGAGCCGCCGCCGACCACCGTTGTGGCATTCAAATTGGCCAGCAGTTCGGCCATGGCCCTGGTGCCGCGTCCGAATTGCTCGATCTCGTAAACGCCCATCGGCCCGTTCCAGAACACGGTGCGGCACTGCTTGAGCTTCTCGGTGAACAACTCACGGGCCTGGGGCCCTATATCAACGACATATTGATTGGGAGGTATCATGGAAACCGGTGCGATGGCATACTTAGCGAGGTCGTTGATGGCATCGGCCACTATGACATCCGGCGGCAGTACCAGTTCAACCTTCCCCGCAGCGGCCTTGGCCGCAAGCTCATTGGCCAGTGCTACCTTGTCGTCCTCGACCGCCGAAAGACCGACGCTGTAACCGCGGGCCTTGAGGAAGGTGGCCGCCATGCCGCCTCCGATCAATAACATATCTATCTTGCCCAGCATATTGCTGATCAGCTTGATCTTGTCGCTTACCTTGGCCCCGCCCAGCAATGCGCCGAAAGGACGTTGCGCATGGTCCAGCAGGTTGCCCAGCACACGCAGTTCCTTTTCCAGCAGGAAGCCCGCGTAGGCGGGCAGCAACCTGGCCACGCCGTAGGTGGAGGCATGCGCCCGGTGGGCCGTGCCGAAGGCGTCATCCACGTAGATGTCCGCCAGGTCAGCCAATGCAGCCGAGAATTTGGGATCGTTAGCCTCCTCCTCAGGATGGAAACGCAGGTTCTCCAGCAGCAGGACATCGCCGTTTTTCAGCTTGTCCACCGCCTTCTCGACCCTGGGTCCGATGCAGTCGGAGACGGTGTAGATGGGCAGGTTGGTCAGTTGGGAAAGGCGCTCGGCAATGGTAGTCATGCGCAGTGATGCAACTACCTGCCCGTCCGGCCGGCCGAGGTGCGAACATAAAATAATCTTAGCTTTGTGCTCTATGAGGTACCATATGGTCGGCAGGGCAGCAATTATGCGGCTGTCATCCATAATCTCGTTGTTTTTAGGATCGAGCGGCACATTGAAATCAACCCTGACCAGCACCCTTTTGCCGGTAACTTCGACGTCTCGTATGGATTTCTTCATACAAATCTATCTCCTTAACAGGATACTTACGGCAAATCCTGTACCGTTGACTTCCGCCCTCGCCTGAGTATATCCAATCGCTGTTATTTGTTCAAGGATACCCTGCTGTCCTGTTTATTTTTACCATTATTCAGATTAAACTGTTATATTATGACCGTGCACCGTCACAGCGAGCACCCCCTGGTAATCGTTTTGTCCGGGCCATCGGGCGTGGGCAAGGACGCCACGATCGCCCGGATAAAGGAGATCGGGGTCAACTTTCACTACGTGGTCACTGCTACCACGAGGGAGAAACGTCAGGGCGAGGTTGACGGCGTGGACTATTATTTTTTGGAGCAGAAGGATTTCACTAAAAAGATTGAGCAGGACGACTTTCTCGAATATGCCGAGGTTTATGGTAACTTCTACGGCGTGCCCAAACAGCAGGTGCGCGACGCTTTGAAGAGGGGTCAGGACGTCATCATCAAGGTGGATGTGCAGGGCGCGGCCACGCTCAAGAAGAAGATACCTGATGCCGTCTTCATCTTCCTGCTTCCGCCGTCCCTCGAAGACCTGCTTGAACGGCTAAAAGCCAGGAATGCCGATTCCGAAGCGGCGGTCGGCACACGTATCTGCAAGGCCGAGGAGGAGTTCAAGTGCATGCCCCTCTTCGATTACTGCGTCGAGAAATACCGCGTGAAGCCGCGGGCTGTAAGTATTTAGTGCCGCCTGGACCGTTTCAGCAACCCTACGATCTCCGCCTCCCTCCTGCGCATGGCCGCGGTGTCGGCGCGTCCATCGTGGTCATAGCCAAGTATGTGCAACACACCGTGCACCAGCAGCAGGCGCACCTCCTCCTCCACCCCGACATGCCTTCGTTCAGCCTGCGTCAGTGCCGTGGCATATGAAATCACCAGTATCCCCATTTTACCCGGGGACCCCGGCAGGCGGGGAAAAACGGTGTCAAACGGCCCGGCTTCATCCAGTGCGAATGAAAGCACGTCGGTCGGCTCATCTATACCACGGTATTTCCTGTTCAAAGCACGTATGGTCGAATCGTCCGTTATCATGCAGTCGATCTCCATAGATACGGCAACCCTTTCAGCGGCCAGCACAGCCAGTACCGTTTGCTTTAGCCAGGCGCGCTTAAGCGTACAGCCGTCCATCCTCTTCAACCGTATATTAACCGTATGAATGGTTCCCGACATGGCGAAATAGTAACAGTTACGCGCCGTTTATACAATCATGTGCGTACCTGATTTGCTTGAAAGGGTGATTGAAACTATGCTATATTGCATGGCGCCATCAGCCTGATACATTCCAGATGGAGGGATCGCATAGTGGTCTAGTGCGGCCGCCTGCTAAGCGGTTGCCTCGGG
>JAPLHM010000134.1 GCA_026389635.1 Chloroflexota bacterium
CAGGATTTCGTGGTGGGCAGCATAGCGGTAATCCCCTCCAGCGTGCCCACCATACTAGGCTTCATCACGCTTCCCTTCTTCCTCATCTTTGTCCTCCTGAACTACGAGAAATACGGCAGGTATTTTAACGAGATATTCCCCCCCAGGGTGGCAAAACACAGCACCACCATCCTGACCATCTTCGGCACCCAGATGGGACGCTACATACGCTTCCAGATTATAATGGCGGCGGTCGAGGGTACCCTGGTTTCAGTGGGTCTGGCCATACTCGGTGAGGAGTATTCGCTGGCCCTGGGGGCGGTGGCCGCCTTCACGCAGGTCATACCTATAATCGGCCCCTTCTTGTCGGCGGCTGTCATCCTGCTGGTGACACTGGCCCTCAACCCTGAGTCGCTAATGCTGGTGATCGGCTTACTGGTGCTGGCACAACTGATCGTTTTGGCCATACAGGGATTCGTGCAGGAGAAGCATTTCCCGCTTGACCCCGCGGTTGTGATGGTGCTGATGACGGTGGGAGGCTTTATCGGCAGCTACTGGGGCATCATATTTGCCCTGCCGGTGGGCGCCACGGTCTGGGGAATCTACAAGTACTTCCGCGATGAGGCGAAAGCGGCCAAGCTTAAGACAGAAGAGACCTGACACTATTGCCACTGATATATGATCGCGGTCAACCGCTTTTCACCTGGTTACAGTCAATGATTTAAGCTGGTTATAATCGGGGTCGCGGAAGGTTATCGTGGCATTGTCCGCGGTCAGGGTGACATCTAAGAAAGCAGCGGGACTGCCCCCTTGATACCATATGCTGGCCGGGGAAACGTATGACCTTTCAGGGTCGGGCTGTCCGCCGAAAGCGCCGCAGATTGCATAGGTCACATTGTTTTTCTGCAGCAGTTCAAGCAGGTGGTTGTGGCCGGAGAAGACCAGGTCAACACCATATTTCTCAAAGAGCGGCGCCAGTTCACTGATAGTATCCTTCTCGTCATACCAGTCCCACAGCCCCCAGTAGCCTCCGGAAGAGTAATAAAAGCAATGGCTCATGACGATACACCAGTCTTCCCGGGGTATAAGGGAAAGCTGCTTTTCCAGCCAGGCCGCCTGCTCCGCGCTATAGCTCTGAGTCCCCCATTCCAGATCCAGCATGAGGAAGTGGACATCGTTCACGTCGATACGTTGCCAGCGGCTTGAGCCGCTTTTTACATCCATCTGCTGCGGGTACATGTATTCCTGGTCAAGGTTTAAGCCGCCGAAAAGGGTATCGTGGTTACCTACGAGGGGACGGGTAGGCATGGTTGATGTGGTTGCGGACAAAGCCTGTATGGCTTCCTGCCAGTGGCTGTCGTCGAAGCCCAGTTCAACTTTGTCCCCCAGAAGGAAAAACATCTGGTACCCGTGAGCGGGATCGGAGATTTGCTGCAGCATCTTGCCGGTCAGGTCATGGCGGGCGGTGGATGCGCCGAAATGGGTATCACTGCCGACCGCGAAGTGGAGCGTTTGACCTTTGCCCGGCGGGGTGGTGAATTGCAGCTCCTTACCGTCATTCAGGCTGTAACGGTACGTGGTGGCAGGCTGGAGGTCGCGCAGCATGAGGGCATGCTGCAGGGACGGCTTTTCCTCACGTATGATGGTGCTTGTGCCGCCGGCGCCCCACTTGAGCGTATTTTGAGAGGGGTTGATGGTCCAGAAGGTCACCGCCATATCAGGCATACCGTATTTGCCCGTACCGTCGGCCATGAGCAATTGAACCGCTTTATCGCCCGTGCGTTGGGATGGCGCGGGTACCAGCCAGCCCAGCAATAACGAAGGTATTATGATAGCGATGGCCGCAAGCACCAGGATATACTTGGAAGGAAGGCGTATTTTGCCTGATGGCCTGCGTGAAGCTATGTAAACGTCCATGATTGCCAGGAGTGGCAGGACAGCTGCGTAGCAGGCCAGGACGATGAATACTATGCGGATAGGCCCGGTTACCTCAAGCAGCCCCATGGTGCCATACTGGCACAGTGCCCAGATCAGGAAAGTCAACAGCAGTAAAGTACCTGCTGCAACCAGTGTAAACCAGGTGAACTTCTTCCAGGCGGGCATAGCATTAACATGAGCCTTGATATCGTTCTTGATGGCAACCTCCGAAGTTTATATTTGTGGGTGAAAGCGGAAAGGCCGGCTGTTATTGCAAATAGCTGTCGGGACGGCCGTTGAGGCCGCAGCAGTATGAAACGGCCTTACTGGCCAGTTGGATGTAGCGGCCCAGGTGGTAGTAGCGCCGGGTCTCGATCGTTATCAGCTCGCCACTGATCTCCTCGCCAACTGTGAGGACGCCGTAGCTGCGGTGCATGGCGGGGAAGCGGCCGCAAACGCTGCCGGGGTTGAAGAAGAGTGTGCCGTCCTCCATTGTATTGCGGGTCGAATGGGTGTGGCCGTAAAGGATGGCGTCCATCTTGCCCTCGAACTGCGTGAGCAACCCCCACTTGAAGCCGAATGGGAAGACGCAGCCGTGCCCGTGTATGATGCCCACGCGCTTGCCCCCGATCTCCACCAGGTCCTTATCGGGCAGCCCGGGGATGTGCGAATCATGGTTGCCGGCCACTCCGCGGAAATTGCTTATCTCTTTGAGGTCGTTGACCAGGTCTTCGGAATGGAAATCACCCAGATGTACCACCATGTCCATCCTGGTCAGGGCATTGATCAGAGAAGAGGGCAAATCACTGATGCGGTGAACGTGAGTATCCGCTATTACAGCTATTTTCATGACGCTAATAAGAAAATCTTCCCGGGTTGGGCCAAATACGCTCGAATGATAACATGTCCCGCCCCAATTGTCTACCATCGCCACAGCACTGCGTATATATATTAAATCGTCCCAATCAACCGGTCCTGTCCAGGTTCAGTCCCACTATGCCGGCTATGACCAGTGCCATGGAAGCGGCTTTCAACAGGGTAAGGGGCTCCTTGAACCAGAAAATGCCTATAAGGGCGACCAGAAAGGTGCCGACCCCCGACCAGATGGCGTAGGTAAGGCTGAGGTCAAGCCTTTTGACGGCGTACGTCATGAGAATAAAGGCCAGCGCATAGAAGACGAAGATGAGTATTGAAGGTATCAAACGGGTGAACCCTTGGGAGAGCTTCATGCAGGTGGTCCCGCATACCTCCATGCAGACGGCGGCGATAAGCATTGCCCAGCTCATATTTACCACTTCCTTTACTGGACTATTCTGCGAGGGATTATACAGGTAACCCCGCGCCATTGCGAGGGCTATTTATCGGGAATAATTCCGCGCCTGATGGCGAAGTGGATAAGCTCCGTGCGGTTGCGCAGTCCCAGCTTCTGCATGACCCTCGCCCGGTGCACCTCCACGGTACGCGGGCTGATGAACAGGCGTTCGGCTATGTGCGAACTGGTGAACCCCTGCGCCGCCAGGTGCAGCACCTCGCGCTCGCGCGAGGTGAGCATATCGAAGGGCTCCAGGCGGCTGTCCTCCATCCTCTGCAGGTAAGCTTCTACGGCCCGGTCTGAGAGGGGCGGAGCTAAGTAGCGCCTCCCCAGCGATGCCTCGCGCACGGCGCGCACCAGTTCTTCGGGAGACGAATCCTTGAGGACATATGAACAGGCCCCTGCCTGCAGGGCCTCTACCACGTAGCAATCGTTGCCGTACATGGATAGCACGACGGCGGCCGTGAGGGGCGACCTCTTCCTCACCTGACGGATGACGGCCAGCCCGCTCATATCGGCCAGCATAAGATCGATTATCATAACGTCTGGCTTAAGCTGACAGGCCATGAGGGCGGCCTGGGAGCCGCTGCCCGCCTCGCCACCCACGCGTATATCCGCCTCGGCCTCCAGCAGGGCCTTGATGCCCTTGCGCACCACGTGATGATCGTCGGCCAGCATCACATTTATCATCGTTTAATCCGCCAGCACCTTCCTCGACCTTACGGGCAGAGGCAGTTCCACCGCGACCACCGTGCCCGTCCCAAGAACAGAGGAGAGCGAGAACCTGCCGTTTGCGATCAGTGCGCGTCCGCGCATGCCGTCGATGCCCCCCTGCCTGTTCCCCGCTATCTTGTCTACCTCGAAGCCGTGTCCGCTGTCCTCGATGCGCGCTGAAAGCACCCAGCGGTCTGACCATACCCTTACCATCGCTTCGCCGGCGCCCGCGTGCGCAGCCACGTTTTCCAGCGCCTCCTTGACGATGCGGTAAGCGGCCAGACCGGTCTCGGGCGGTATCTTCTTGTGCAGCCCCTGGTGCTCGAACAGGACAGCCACGCGGGTGCGCGAGGTAAAACTCTCAAA
>JAPLHM010000310.1 GCA_026389635.1 Chloroflexota bacterium
GAAGCCACCTTGCGACCCACATGCTCCAGCATATGTATGCTGGAGGCGTCCTTGTGCCGGGGGTCACCAGAGGGAAATTGGTGCCCGATATCCTTTAATCCGGCAGCGCCCAGCAGGGCATCCATGATTGCATGTACCAGCACGTCTGCATCGCTATAGGCATCCAGACCTTTTTGGAACGGGACAGTCACCCCTCCCAGCACCAGGGCGCGCCCGTGCACCAGTGGATGAACGTCGTAACCTATGCCTGCTCTCATATAATCACCTTCGCTTTGCGATTATTTCCGCCAGTGCCAGGTCTTCCCGTGTAGTTATCTTGATATTCTGGTAATCCCCTGTATACAGCTTTACCTTAAAGCCGATCCGCTCGACGGCGGCGGCATCATCCGTGACCTCGTCATCCAGCGATCCGTATGCATCTTTCAATATTTTATATCGAAAGACCTGGGGTGTCTGAACTGCCATCAGTCGGCTGCGCGGCAGCGTAGCGGCCACAATTTGGTTTTCATCCACCTGCTTGACCGTGTCCTTGACCGTCACAGCCGCTGCCGCCGATCCCGTAAGCTCCGCTGCCTTTATCCCATCGTCTATCAGCCTGTCCGTAAGAAAAGGGCGCGCGGCGTCATGTATCATCACCAGTTCACAATCCCCGACGCTGGCCAAACCATTTTTAACCGAATCCTGCCTCAGGTTGCCACCGGCGCAGACCCGAGTCACCTTCGACCATTCATTTTTATGGGCAAGGGCCCTGCCTTCCTGCAAACGACTTTTATGTAAAACTAAGATGATTTCCCGCACGTGAATATTACGCTGCAGGACTTCAACCGGCCAGGCTATAACGGGTTTGCCGGCCAGGTCCAGGAATGCCTTGTCGGCGCCTATCCGGCTACCACTCCCGGCGCCGACCACGATGGCAACCACCACGGCCTTTTCAGTCATCGCCCGTGTCCTTTTTCTTAGCCGTTTTCTCAAGTCCCGCCCGCAGGGCCTCCGCTATACTGCCTGCCCTGATTATCTCCATCCCATCCAAACCCTGGAACGCCTTTTTGACGGCTGCCGGAACGATACACCTGGTGAATCCCAGCCTGGCAGCCTCCGAAATCCTCCTGTCCATCTGCGGCACGGACCGGAGCTCCCCGCTCAGTCCTATCTCGCCCACCGCCACGGTGCCGGGTACGGATCTTGCATCCTTGTAGCTGGACGCGATGGCCATGGCAATGCCCAGGTCGGCGGCCGGTTCTGATATCCTGATGCCGCCTGTGACGTTAACAATGACGTCCTGGTTATACAATCCTACACCTGCACGCCGAGTCAGGACGGCACATATCAGCAGAAGTCTGTTGAAATCGACGCCGTTGCTGATGCGCCTGGGCGGGCCATAGGCGGCGGCACTGGTCAGGGCCTGAACCTCGACCAAAAGGGGACGGCTGCCCTCCAGGGTGGGCACAACCGTGGCGCCGATGGTTCCATTTACATATGATTCCAGGAAAAACTGCGAGGGGTTAGCCACTTCAATCAACCCGAGGCTGCCCATTTCGAATACTCCCACCTCGTTGGTTGAGCCGAACCTGTTCTTGGTGCTCCTCAATATGCGGTAGCTATTGAAGGACTCCCCCTCCAGGCTGAGCACGACATCCACGATGTGCTCCAGGGCCTTGGGCCCGGCGATAGAGCCATCCTTGGTGACG
>JAPLHM010000131.1 GCA_026389635.1 Chloroflexota bacterium
CAGGGCGCCGACGGGGACCTCAAAGCCCTCGAAGACAGCACCGAACAGGTTTACACTTTTTTCAAACAGAGTGTAGGCGACCGTGTCGGCCGTGAAATACTTGAAATGGCCACATTAAACCTGTTTAAGCCCGATATCACGAGGTCGAAAGCGTTCCCGCAGCGCACCATTTATGTTTACATCAACCTCAAGGGCCGTGATCCCGGCGGCATTGTTGAGCAGGCCGACTACGAGAAGGTGCAACAGCAGGTTATCGATGCGCTCTATGCTTATGTTGACCCGGTCACCGGCAAAAGGCCGGTAGCCCTGGCGCTGACCAAAAAGGATGCGAGGATATTGGGTCTCCACGGAGAGGCAGTCGGAGACGTGATCTATGCTATTTACCCGGAATTCGGCGGACAGCATGGTCCCCATCTTCCCACAGCAGAGTGGGGTTTGGGCAAATTGGGGGGTATGCTATCGTTTTATGGCCCGGGCATCAAGAAAGGCTGCAAACTTGATCGGACCAGCGGCCTCACAGACATCGTGCCTACGATATGCTACATGATGAACTGGCCGGTCCCCGCCCAGGTCGAAGGCAACATCCTTTTCCAGGCGCTGGAGAATCCCAACATGGCATCAGAGGAACTTAAAAAATTGCGGGAGGCCCTGGTTAAAATGGAGTCGGCGCTGAGCGGCAAATAGGGGAGAGTAAAATGCAGGAAAAAACATATCAGGTTGGCAGGGGTATGGGGATCACCATCCTCATCGTACTTTGTCTATTGCAGTTGTCCGACTGGGCCGACCGTTCCATTTTGGCCATATCGCTGCAGGCGATCAAGACCGCTTTCAACCTGACCGATGCCCAGGCCGGCATGCTGCCATCGCTGCTGCAGGTAGGCGTCGCCCTTTTCCTCATCCCCTCCGCGGTGCTGGCCGACAGGTTTGCGCGCCGCAAGGTCATTATGGGCATGGCCCTTATCTGGAGTGTGTTTACCATCGTAACGGGCCTTGCCACCCAGTTGTGGCAACTGCTGCTGGCCAGGTTCATGGTGGGCACAGGCGAAGCAGGATATCAGCCGGCCGGGCAGACCTGGCTGGGACTCACTTTCCCCAAGCAGATCAGGACACGCATATTAGCCATATTTATGATGTGCATGCCGATTGGCGTAGCGCTGGGCCTGTTTTTGGGAGGGTACCTGCTGAACCTTACAGGTGATTGGCGCGCGGCCTTTTTTGTCTTCGGCATCCCCGGCGTCATCCTGGCAATAATTGCCTTTTTCCTGCCCGATTACAAAGCCGCCAGACCGCAGGGAGAGGGGGCATTGAGCAAAGCATATTTCAAGCAATGGGGTGATCTGTTTAAGGTCAGGTCCTACTGGCTTTTCATCATCACTACAACCCTCCTGTTTTTTCTCGTATTTGCCATCCAGGCGTGGATACCCACCGCGATCATGCGCACCTACGATATGGATCCACTGACGGTGGGCACAGTCATGGGTGCGGTAGGCCTTTTAAACCTCTTAGCTCCCATTTCAGGGTTACTGGCAGACCGCTGGCAAATGCGCAGTAAAATCGGAAGGCCCCTCTTTCTGGTTGTGATCACCGTCCTGGCCATGTCGTCCATGCTTGTCTCCATCCTCCTGGTAGGTAAAATATCATTTGAGTCCTGGTTGCCCGCGTATATAGTATCGGCGCTGCTGCTGGCATTCATGGTTCCCGTAATGAATGTGCTGGTGCATGATGTGATACCGGTGCCCGTGCGTGCCGTTGCGGTGGGCATATTGCTGGCCATATCGCAGTTGGGTGGCGGCGTACTGGGGCCCGTCTTTGTGGGCGTTGTATCGGATGCCACCGGCGGCGGGGCGCAGGGCATAATCAACGGCTTATTCTGGACCATACCCGTGGCTGCATTGTCCATAGTGACCACGCTTCTAATGACAAAATACTATGCCGCGGATAGCGCCAAGATCAGCGACGTAGTCATGGCGGAGAGATGATGAAAAAGAAAATAATAGTCACCGCAATAATAATAGTGGCCGTTGTCGTAGTAGTCGCGGCGCTGTCGGCTGTAATATTTTCTAAGCCGATACTGACGGCGCTGGCAACCAGTACCGTAAAGCAGCGCTTAATAAACCAATCCGCAAAGTGGGATGACGGGCTGTATGCCGGGCTGGCCGGCAGCGGTGGGCCTTTCCCCGATATTAAGCGGGCCGGCCCCTGCGTTGTCGTATTGGCCGGCGGCCGACTGTATATTGTGGATGCCGGGCAGGGGGCAGCCAGGAATGTCGCGCTGATGGGCTTTCAGATGGGCAAAGTGGAGGCGGTACTGCTGACGCATTTTCATTCCGATCACATCGCCGACCTGGGTGAGATCATGATGCAGCGCTGGGTTGGCGGCTCCAGTGCAAAACCCCTTGATGTTATAGGTCCTCAAGGGGTGGAGGCCGTGGTTGAGGGGTTTAACCTGGCCTACAAACTTGATGACGGGTACCGGGTGGCGCACCACGGCGCAGCTACGGTTCCGCCGTCCGGGGCGGGAGGCACGGCCAGGCCGTTCAGCTTATCTGCCGAAGAAGACGCAGCGGTTGTTGTGATAGACGACGGGGGACTTAAGGTCACGGCCTTTAAAGTCAGCCACGCCCCGGTGTCACCTGCGGTAGGCTACCGCTTTGATTATAAAGGCAGGTCGCTGGTCATCAGCGGGGATACCCTGCCGTGCGCGTCTTTGACCAAGCAGGCGCAGGGCGCTGACATCCTTTTCCAGTCCGCCTTGCAGCCGGCTATGGTCAGGGTGATACATGACCAGGCGGGATCATCAACCATTCCCTCGCTGGTTAAAATTACAGAGGATATCCCCGGTTATCATTCCTCCCCGGAAGATGCAGCTAAAACCGCCGGCGCGGCCGGTGTTAAACAACTGGTACTGTACCATATCACCCCGCCCATACCTCACCCGCTGCTGAATAACATGTACCTCGGCGACGCAGGCAAATACTATAGCGGGCCTATCACCATTGGAGAGGACGGCCTGCT
>JAPLHM010000193.1 GCA_026389635.1 Chloroflexota bacterium
CCCATGATCTGGGGGTCGATATCGTCAGGGAAAGTCTTCACCTTGATTGCCAGTTTCCGCTCCAGTTCGTCCACCAGGCCGGCGTTCTTGGCCACACCACCTGTGACAACTACATCTTGCACCAACCCTATCCTCTTAACCAGCGCAGACACACGTGTTGCCACAGCCTGATGTAATCCCTGGATGATGGAATTCAAGGGCACTTCATCGTTGACCAGGTTTATCACCTCCGACTCGATGAAAACGCTGCACATACTGCTGAGGGTGACAGGCTGGTAGCTCCCGGAGGCGTGCAAACCGGCCAAGTCCTTCACATCGATTCCCACACTGCGGGCGATGAAGTCCAGGAAACGCCCGGTGCCTGCGGCGCATTTATCGTTAGTGACAAAATCTATCATCTCTCCACTGGTGTCCAACGAGATGACTTTAGTGTCCTGTCCGCCTATATCGATGATGGTCCTGACAGAGGGCAGCAAGAACCTGGCGCCCTTGCCGTGAGCGGAGATCTCAGATATATTCTCGTCTGCAAAAGAGACTTTGGCCCGCCCATAGCCTGTGCCGAATATGCAGGCTACGTCTGTAGCCTGTAAGCCTGCCATTTCAAGCACCTTCTCAAAGCATTCGCGCGCCGTCCCCCTGGGGTTAGTGGTGCTGGGTCCAATTACATATGGCCCCAAATGTTCATCAATCCACAGGGCAGCTTTGCTGGTGGTAGAGCCTATATCGATGCCGGCGGTGGCCAAACTATTACTCATGCAGCCTCTTTCCTGGGCTTGACAACGTTTTCGACGAACTGAGAGATATACTCCTGGATTGTCTCAATTGGTGTAACCCGCGGGTCGAACATGTCAAATTCGAAGAAAAGCAGGGGGATACCCGCCTCTCGCGAGGCCTCTCTGAAAAGCCCGATGCCGCCATGGCCATGTTTACAGGCTACATGCCCGGCGAATATACCGAAATCCGCCTGATAATCAGCACACAAAAGCAGGTAATCATCAATATAATTATCTATGGGGCCCTTGAATTGTCTTGACATGGGCATCACCCTGAGACATTTGCGTGCTAAGCCCTCCAGCATGGATTCAGGCGTTGAGGTATCGATTAAAGCCTCAGCCGCATAAAATCCGAAAAGGTCCATGGGGATAACCAGCTTCAGTTCGCTTTCCATCCAGTCGTAGAATTGCAGGTCCCACCAGACGGGGTCCTGGTACCAGACCGCGCGGTAAGTTTCACCGCCGGCGATGGCGCTCTCCCCTCTTTCAATGCGCTCTTTAGCTTCATCACGGAAGGCCCTGGCGACCACTGTGCCCTCGGGATCACCTGAAAGGGCCACCAGCAGGGCTGTGTTCAGGGCGACAAGTTTGCTTACCTGGGGGCAGGGGATGTGTTTTCTTAATTCGTTCCAGTCCCTCAGGCATTCGGCAGTGCGGTTCGATTCCTCACATACCTCGTGAAACTTCTCCCAGCTAAATTTCCTTCCGGTGTGCTCTTCCAGGAAAGGAATTGCCTCGCGGAACTGTTTGGCTAAGTAGCGCACCTCGCGGTCGCCCGACAGATAGGGGACATCCATCATACGCATCGGTTTACGGGTAAGTTCAGTCAGCACTTTGATGGCAGCTATTTGAGAATCACAGGGCGTATTAAAATAGAAACAACAAGCAGGATCGGGATAGATTTTTTTCAGCACAAGTCCGACCGCTGATTTGTCGATAGAGCAGACCTCGGGCGCCACGCCGTGCGCCTCCGCCTCGTCAATGGCGGCCACAGTGTAATTCACATCGCCGATCAAGCCCTGCAATACGGTCAGGACTTCAATGGGCATGGGCTGCACGCCTTCAAGCCCCCAGATCAGCTCCGGCGAGCAACCGCAGTTGTGCCATACTATGGGCCTTCCCTCATCCTGCGCCGTAAATAGCGTCTCGGTGAAATTGCGAAACCCTTTGACGATAGCGTTCATGCCTTTGGACTCAGGGTCTGCTTCGTACAACTCCATCAGGCCTGATGCGCCTTCATAGACAACTTCCCAATCGTCTTTCCTGTCTTTGCCAAGGATCGCCATATTAGCCTCCTTTACTATGCTTCATCCCGGTGCATAAAAGTCATTTGCCTATCATCTCCAGGAACGCCTGGACGCGCGTGCCGACCTGGCCTGAGGCCGGGACGCCATATTCCCGCTCCAGTCCCAAGAAGGGGATGCCCTCTTTCCGCATTCGCCAGTAAAGGTTATGCCCATCGCCTGCCCAGGGGTCGCAAAACTTCATTCTCTGGAAGATAATACCATCGGCCTGGAATTCTCTCATAGTGTCCTTCAGCGCAGTAATCTGTTCGTCGAAGCACTCCACCATACGCGCGCAGGGCGCCTGGAAGAATCTGTGCCGCGCTATGCGCTCCAAGGGGTCGCCGGCGCCATCTTCAATCGGTTCCCCGAATGAGCGCTGGCCGAAGCAAACGGCTTCGGCTACCGACAGTGCCCCCTGCTGTTCAATGCCCGCTATATATTCAGGGTTATCCAGTTCCCCGCCGGTGATAATGACCCTGGCACGGTAGTTGGCCACACCTTTGGCATTGGCCAGGCCGGCGAGGAGTTCATCCATCAGGGCGTTGTAGATGTCACGGGGCATAAGATGCGCTGCTATGGTGATGGTGAGCGCTTCCTCCCCGGTAACAGGAGGTGCTTGCTTTTTACGCATCTCATACAGACTGGAGACCCGCTGCCGGGTGGCGTTGTGCAAGGCAATGGCCTCTTCCAACTGCTGGTTGGAAATCGTCACCTTGAAATGAGCCTCCACCTCCGATTTCAGCCTTTTCAACTCCTCCAAATACCAGTCAAATAGCCGCTCCCTGGGAATTCTGGGTATGGAAAGAAAGCTGTAGAAAGGAAGCTTGACCTTCTTCTTGAAGAGGTCGGCAGCGCGGCGGATATGGTCGCAATTCTGAGCAAGTACCACGCCATCCAGAAAATTCAGTTCCCCGCGTAACGCCAAACTGATCGTGTGGCGGACAAATGTACATACACGGGCGCTCATATAAGCATCGCCATCGGAACTGTCCACACTGCCCGCCCCCCTCAACCTGTAGGGCAGCAGGCCGGCGGCTGTGAAAATCTCCTCGGGTATATAGGAGCAATAGTAGCCCACCACCTTTTTACCGGCGGCAATCCATTCATCCAGATAGGCGTTTCCGGGCTGCTTGATCACATTGCGAAAGATATCCATCACATCTTTATTGCCCACGGCTTTTGCCTCCTGTTTGCCCTTTGTGTCATTATAGCAGTCCCAATTTGCGGGCTATCTCCAGCACAGCGATTTGGAGTTCCGAGCCGGGCGGAAGTTCAATAAGCGGCGTGCCTTCCGCCTCCAGTCCCCTGATTACCCGGTCTTCGGGCACCAGTTCAATAATTTGCAGGGCTGCGTCCTCAATCGTCCTGGCTATCCTGGGCGGCAGGGGGCCCGAGGCGCGGTTCACGACCAGGTAAATCTTGCCCGCGCCGGTGCGCAGGTCGCCGATCAGCGCCTTCATATTGGCGGCTGTGAAAATTCCTCTCACCGTCAGGTCCGAGACTAAGAGCATGATATCTATGTCCCGGGTAGTCTGGCGGCTGATGTGCTCCAGTCCCGCCTCGCAATCGATTACCACGTAGTCGTAATTTTTCCCCAGGCGGTCGATGCAGGTGCGGATCATGTTGTTGGCAGCGCAGTAGCAGCCCGCTCCCTCGGGCCGCCCCATGGCTAAGAGGTCTATCTGCGGCGACTCCACCAGGGCCTCGCTTATCTTCATGTCGAGGTAGTCCTGCTTGGAGAGGCTGGGGTCCATGGTCCTGGCCTTGACCCTGGCTGCCATATCCTCCCTCACCTTGCCCACGGTATCGCTCAGGGGCAGGCCCAGCACCAAGTTGAGATTAGTAGCAGGGTCGGCATCGATAGCCAGCACCGTGCCCTTTCGCGAGAGCAGTTTGATAAGCAGGGCAGCGATAGTAGTCTTGCCGCTGCCCCCTTTGCCGGCGATAGCTATAGTAGTAGTCATTTTCAATCGGCTGCGGCGCCTGGAGCCGTGAAGGTGTAGTAGGGCGGCGCCTCTCGGCACAGCGACACCACCGGGGAAAAGCGTATCCTTGTGGCCTACCTTCTGCTCCGCATTCTGCCCCTTAGCCCGGCATTTCCCGTTTCAACTCCCGATGATGCGACAATCATCCCTCATCGTCTCCGGGTCAGACATTCTAACACCGGCGATAATGATAATCAAACATAGTAACGTCAGTTCAATTCACATTGCCCCTGGTAAAAAACGGGTGGTATAATGACACGGATTTGGACGGTGGCAATAACAGCATGAAAATAAAGGGCATCGGCGCACGCGAGATAATCGATTCCAGGGGTAATCCCACTATAGAAGTGATAGTATCCCTGGACAACGGGGTATCCGGCAAAGCCGCTGTGCCTTCGGGCGCCAGCACGGGCAAATACGAGGCCCTGGAGCTGCGCGACGGAGATAAGAAGAGATACGGCGGGTTGGGCGTCCTCAAGGCTATTGAAAATGTGGTAAAAATAATTCAACCCGCACTTACGGGTTTCGATGCCTCAAACCAGGAAAAGATAGATGACAAATTGATCGAATTAGACGGTACGCCCGATAAATCGCACTTAGGCGCCAACGCTATACTGGGGGTTTCTATGGCTGCGGCGCACGCCGCGGCTAACTGGGCCAATAAGCCCCTTTACCGGGATATGGGGGGAGAAGCCGCCGTCACCCTGCCGGTCCCCATGATGAATATCCTGAACGGCGGGAAGCACGCGGAGAACTCCACCGACCTGCAGGAATTTATGGTCATGCCCACCGGGGCAGGGAGCTTCAGCCGGGCCATGCAGATGGGTTGCGAGGTCTACCAGTCGCTGAAAAAAGTGATCAAGCAAAAGAAGCTCAATACCAACGTCGGCGACGAAGGGGGGTTCGCCCCGTGGCTGCCATCCAATAAGGAGGCCGTTGAACTGATACTGGCAGCAATCGAAATAGCCGGTTACAGGCCGGGCACAGACTGCCATATCGCTATCGACGCGGCGGCCAGCAGCTTTTATAAAAACGGCGAGTATGTATTGGAACGCGAAGGCAAAACCCTCAGCAGCGTGGAAATGGTGGATTTCTACGCGGACTGGGTCTCAAAGTACCCCATCATCAGCATTGAGGACGGCCTGGATGAAGACGACTGGGATGGCTGGGTTGGGCTTACAAAAAAGCTTGGGGGAAAAGTCCAACTGGTCGGCGACGACCTCTACGTCACCAACGTTAAGAGGCTTAATAAAGGCGTCGAAAAAAAGGCTTCCAACTCGGTATTGATCAAGGTAAACCAGATCGGGACCCTCACGGAAACCCTGGCCGCCATTGAAATGGCGCACAAGGCGGGATGGACGGCCGTGATCAGCCACAGGTCGGGTGAAACCGAGGATACCACCATAGCCGACCTTTCGGTAGCCTGGAACTGCGGGCAGATCAAGACCGGCGCACCCTGCCGCAGCGAACGGGTGGCCAAGTACAACCGGCTGCTGAAAATCGAAGAGGAACTTGGCAGCAAGGCAAAATATCCCGGGCGGAAGGCCCTGCTGATTTAGGAGATTATTGGTATATGGAACTTTTCAAGGGCATTAACCAGATCAAACTCCCGCTTCTCAAGGTGGGCCCGGAGAACGTCAACGTATATATCATTGAAGGCAATGACGGCAACCTCCTGATCGACACGGGCTGGAACACGCCCGAGGCTTTCAACGCACTGGCACTGGAGATGAAGAACAGCGGCTTCGCCATGAAGGACATCAC
>JAPLHM010000188.1 GCA_026389635.1 Chloroflexota bacterium
CATCAGTCTAATAAAACTCCTTTTTCAACTATTAAGGATTTAGAAGGGGATATCCTCCGGCTCGATATCACCTTCAACCGTGCGGGCGTCCTCGGGTGGCAACTGTACCGCGCCCTGCTTGTCAAGGAAGAGCACCCTGTCCGCGTTCACCTCTAAGCTAGTCCGTTTCTGCCCGTCTTTGCCGTCATATGTACGTGTCCGCAAACTACCTTCGACGTAAACCAGCTTGCCCTTATTCAGGAACTGGTTGCAAGTCTCCGCTAACTTTCTCCACGCGCTTATGCGAAACCATTCCGCTTCCTCTTTATATGATCCGTCGGGTTGACGCGTACTGCGGTTGGCCGCCAGGCTGAAAGAAGTAACAGCAACCCCGTCCGGTGTAAACCTCATTTCAGGATCGCCACCGACCCTGCCGATTAGAATAATCTTAATTAAGTTTGCCATCAACCACCTCCGGTAATCAGCTATTTTCGCGGACGAACAAGTACCTTAAAACATCCTCCATCCTCTGACATCTTCAAATTAGCGTCAAGCTCCTTCAAAGCCGTCTGATTGATCTGCACTTTTTCGAGCACGTAAGTCCCTTCCGCCTGCTTTTTAATCGGGTAAGCAAGCCTTCTTTTGCCCCATTGATTCGTTTCAGTAACCGTTCCACCGAGCTTGGTTATCTGGTCATTGACCTTTCCCAATACACGGGTGAAATCATCTTCACTCAAGTTTGCATTCAGAATAAAAACCAGTTCGTAACCGGGCACAATAAATCCTCCAAGCAGCGAAATTCTAGACCACTGTTTTCGACGCCCTCACAAAATGCAGCGCCGAGCCCGGGTCCCACGCCGGAGCCGGGCTCACCTTACACCCCGCCATAGCCAGGGTACCGGACGCGCGCGTGCTTAAGCTGAGCGATATCTACCACCCCAAAAAAACAACCCTGGCCGAGATAAAGTACGTGGACTTCGCAGGCCTGCCCAGGGGGTTCGGCCGGGAGCAGGGGTTCGGCGGGCAACTGCTCAACAGCCTCAGCACGTCCGACGCCATACTGCAAGTGGTGAGGGCCTTTGAAGACGAAAATATACCGCATATAGACGGTAGGATCGACCCGCTCAAAGACATCGAAACACTCGATATGGAACTGGTTTTCTCCGACCTCACCATCATTGAAAAGCGGCTGGGCCGCCTCGAATCGGCTTTTAAAATGGGAAAATCCTCAGAGCGTGACGCGGCCACCAGGGAGCAGGGGCTGCTCAACAGGATCAAGGCTTCGCTGGACCAGGGCATCCCCATCAGGCTGCAACAATTGACTCCGGACGAATCGAGGGCGATCAGCAATTACCAGTTCCTCACGGCCAAGCCCGTGCTGATCGTGATCAACATCGGTGAAAAACAGCTTCCCTCGGGGCAGAAGATGCTTGACGGGCTGAAAACAGCCTACTCCATGCCGCAGGTGGAGTTGATATCCATGTGCGGGAAATTAGAGAGGGAGCTGGCGCAGCTCCAGGAGCAGGAGGCCGAGGAGTTCCGCAAGGACATCGGGCTGGAGGAAACGGCCTTCGCCGCGGTTATCAGGCACTGCTATGGACTGCTGGGACTGGTATCCTTTTTCACGGTCGGTGACGACGAGGTCAAGGCCTGGACGGTGCGCAATAATACCCCCGCCATACAGGCGGCCGGCAAGATACACACCGATATGGAGAAGGGCTTCATCAGGGCCGAAGTGATGAGCTACGACGATTTCATAAAAAGCGGCAGCACAGCCGAGGCGCGCAAGCACGGCCTGCTGAGGCTGGAAGGTAAAACCTATACCGTCCGCGACGGGGATATGATTAATTTCCTGTTTAATGTTTAGACTGCCTTTGAAACTCTGATGATGTCTGACTTATCGGTCCGGCAAAGGTTGGAGCAGGCCGAAGAGAGCCTGTCGCCCTACGCGGCGCGCAGTAATGCCGGCCGCGGCAGGATGACCGCAGAGCAGCCCTGCCCGTTGAGAACCGCTTTCCAGCGCGACCGTGACCGCATCATATTTTCCAACGCCTTCCGCAGGCTCAAACACAAAACCCAGGTATTTATAGCGCCTGAGGGCGACCACTACGTAACGCGCCTGACGCATACGCTGGAGGTTTCGCAGATAGCCCGCACCATCTCGCGGGCGCTGTCGCTCAACGAGGACCTGGCTGAAGCCATAGCCCTCGGCCACGACCTGGGTCACACACCCTTCGGCCATACCGGGGAACAGGTGCTCAACGAGTTGATGCCCGGCGGATTCAAGCATTACGAGCAGAGCCTGCGGGTGGTCGACTGTATCGAGAACAACGGCAGGGGACTCAACCTGACATGGGAGGTAAGGGACGGCATACTCAACCATTCCAAGGGTGACCTCGAGATACTGGAGGAAGGCTGGGACAACGTGTCCACGGTTGAGGGCCAGGTAGTCAAGATGGCGGACCTTGTGGCCTATATAAACCACGATGTTGAAGACGCTATACGGGCGGGCGTAATATCCCGCTCCGACCTGCCTGCCTCCACTCTCAAGACACTGGGGCAGTCCAATTCAAGCCGTATTAACACCCTTGTCACCAACATCGTGGCTTTCTCGACAGGAAAAATGGAAGGCGGCGCGGCGGGCCGTCAGGTGATAGGCATGAGCCCTGAAATTTTAAACGCGGCCAACGAGCTGCGCGAGTTTCTTTTCGCCAGGGTTTACCATAGCGGACTGGAGGCAGAGAAAGCATCGGATGCCCGGGACATAATACTTCTGTTATACCGCCATTTCTCAGATAACCCGGGGGAGCTGCCCGACGAGTACAGGTTGATCGGGGGGGACAACCAACGCCGCATCGCCGACTATATAGCGGGAATGACCGACCATTATGCTATACTCGCAGCGGGGAAACTCTCTTGAATAAAGGCATTAAAGCGGAGTGTAAGCGCTGATCAGGCAATGAGCACAACGGACGATATCAAGCAGAGGCTGGACATCGTGGATGTGGTGTCACAGTATGTCAAGCTGACCAAGTCGGGCCGCAGTTACAAGGCGGCCTGTCCCTTCCACATTGAAAAAACGGCCTCTTTTTTCGTTTTTCCCGAGAAGCAGAGCTGGCACTGTTTCGGGGCATGCGCCACGGGCGGGGATATATTTACCTTCGTGATGAAGAAGGAGGGCATCGATTTCGGCCAGGCCCTGCGCCTGCTGGCGGAGAGGGCCAACGTCACGCTTACGTATAAAACAGCCCAGGTCACCGCAGAAGATACTGCCAGACAGGACCACCTTTTCAAATTGAACGAGGTGGCTGCCGAATATTACCACTACCTGCTGTTGCACGATGAAGAGGCCGGGGCGGCCAGGAAGTATGCAGAGGGCAGGGGACTATCCCCGGCCGTTATAGACAGTTTTCAGCTGGGATTTTCGCCCGGTAAGTGGGACGGCCTGCTCACTTATGTAGCCAAAGCGGGCTACCGGGATGATGAAATGCTGGCGGTCGGCCTGACAGTCCAGCGGGAGACGGGCGGGTTCTACGACAGGTTCAGGAACAGGCTGATGTTCCCCATCCGGGATGCAAAGGGGCGTGTAGTGGGGTTCGGCGGCCGCGCGCTGGACGATTCGATACCCAAGTATTTAAATTCGCCGCAATCGCTGCTCTTCGACAAGAGTTCGATCATTTACGGGATAGAGCGTGCCAGGGGAGCGATCAGGCAGAATGACTGCGTGGTGATCACCGAAGGCTACATGGACACACTGGCGGCGCACCAGTTCGGATTCGAAAACACGGTTGCCTCGATGGGCACGGCGCTTACGGAAAAACAGATATCGATACTGCGCAAGCTGACGCGCAACATCATCGTCGCGCTCGATGCCGATGCGGCCGGGCTTGAGGCCACAACGCGCAGCATAACCACCATCGACCAACAGATACCCAAGGAACACTGGCTGGCCTGGATTGAGCCGAAGACCTACAGCGAGTTAGTCAAGTATGAGATCCAGGTCGTGGAGATCGTGGGAGGCAAGGACCCTGACGAGATCATACGCAATTCCCCGGAAAAATGGGCCGCTTTGCTTAAAGAATCCCAGCCCATCATCGATTTTACTTTAAAAAAAGAAATTGCTAATATAAACAAAGATAGTTCCAAAGACAAGTCTGCGTTAGTATCAAAATTTTTACCGATTCTGTCTCATATTGACGACTCTGTCCGGCGCGCCCATTATGTTGAGAAGTTATCGCGCCTGCTCGGTCTGGATGAGAGATTCGTACGTGATGCGCTCTTCGAGCTACAGGCCAGGGAAAAGAAATATGGAGCGGCGAGTGGAAGCAAAGTCATAAAGAACTATGCTAACCGGGCGCCGTCCTCGCGGCATATCGAAGAGTATTTGCTGGCGCTGCTGCTGCAATTTAGCGACCTTCGAGAGGAAGGCATCAAGATTTCGGCGGATTATTTTGAACATCCGGAGAATAAGGATATATTATTAAAATGGCAGGGCAATGCCGGCGCGGATTCTTTTGGCGCGGATATCGATCCCGCGCTCAAGGAATTTTACGACCACCTGATTTCCTTAGGAGGGCAGCTACCCCCGTCGTTGCACCAGAGCAAGAGGGAACGGGAATACGCTTTAAACGACTGCATCAACAGGTTGCTGGAGGGCCACATAAAGAATCTTGAGATCAAGAAGAAGCTTATACTGTCGGAAGAAAAAGACAGGGGCGATACAGAGAGCCAGTTAGCTAAACTGATCGAGCACGGTATCCTGGAGAGCCAGCAGTTGCACGATGTTTTCAAGAAGCGCGGCCGTCTTTTCAGCCGTATAAAGGGAGTCTGAATGGCAAAGAGCGCAAAACCGGTGAAGAGTAAAAAAACGCGTCCGGCGGGGAGCGAACGGACGGTTGCGGCTGAGGCTGTGATCGTTGAAGTGCCAAGCGCCGCAGTGGCGCGCACGGAATTCGAAGTGCGCCCTGATCCCTGGGGAAAGATCGCTGGCGATGCCCTGCCGCAGGACGAGAAGGAACTGCTTTTCAGCGATATCGAGGCGGCCCCCGAGTTTGCCGAGGAATGGTTGAAGCCGGAGGCGGAGGAGAAGCCGCCGATAGAGCTTGAGATCGAGCTGACCGAGCACGAAGCCATCGACGACCCGGTCAGGATGTACCTGCATGAGATTGGAAAGTACCCGCTTTTAAATGCCAGGCTCGAGCGGGAACTGGCCAGCAAGATAGAGCCGTATAAATACATCGGTCACATCAAAGAGGTATTCCGGCAACAGGAAAACAGGTTCCCCAGCACGTCTGATTTCGTCATTCAACTGCTCAAGAATTTAGCGGATTGCGATACTGTTATCGACAAGATGTCAGAGTATGTCAACGTTACAAAAAAAATCAGTTTCAAGGAAAGACTGCTCAACCAGAAGCTGCACCAGTCGATCGATGACTTCATCAACCCTGAAACGGTGGTAAGGATCGCGACAGATTTGAACCGTGACCCTCATGAGACGGAAAAAAGGCTTGTTGATTACTCGATATATGTGCGCATCATCAACCCCGAGATATTCTCTATTATAGATGCCGATTCCACCTGGGACAGGGTAAAGCAGGTGGTCAATAAGGAAGGCGAGACCAAGTTGGCCGCCAAAATCGACGGCAACAGCCATGCTTTTAAGCAGAAGTTCGAGCGCATCGACAGGGACGGCAGGGAGGCCAGCAAGCAGCTGACCGTCTCCAATCTCAGGCTGGTGGTCAGCGTGGCCAAGAAGTACGTCGGCCACGGCATGCCGCTGCTTGACCTGATACAGGAGGGCAATATCGGCCTGGTGAGGGCCGTAGAAAAATTCGAATACCGCAAAGGCTACAAGTTCAGCACGTATGCCACCTGGTGGATCCGGCAGGCCATCACGCGCGCCATCGCGGATCAAGCCAGGACCATACGCATACCGGTGCACATGGTAGAGACTATCAACAGGTTGCTCAAGGTCAACAGGAGACTGTCCCAGGAGTTCGGCCGCGAGCCCAGCTGCGAGGAAATCGGCGTGGGCATGGAGATATCGGCGGACAAGGTCAGGGAGATCATGAAGCTCTCGCAGGTGCCCATCTCGCTGGAAATGCCCATCGGCGAGGAAGAGGACAGCCACCTGGGTGATTTTATTGAAGACCGTTCCAACCTGCCCCCTGCCGACGCGGCTTCACGCGAGCTGCTTAAAGCCCAGCTTGATAAAGTGCTGGGGGAGCTGACTGACCGTGAACGCAAGGTATTGCTATTGAGGTTCGGCCTGGAGGATGGCCGCGCCAGGACGCTGGAAGAGGTCGGGAAGGAATTCAACGTAACCCGCGAGAGGATAAGGCAGATCGAAGCTAAAGCTTTGCGCAAGTTGCGGCATCCCAGCCGGAGCCGCAAGCTTAAAGATTACCTTGAATAACCACTTGCTTACTTAAGGAGGCAACCGATGAAGATCCTTCAGGGATTTTTAATATTTATGGGCGCACTGGCGACGCTGGTCGTCATCGCGCTCGTCGTTGGCTATGTGATGGTGCTGTTGACCCCGGATACCCGCGCCAACATGCGGCCTGTAGCACTGTCTTCTGAGGCCGTCGACAGCTTCAACAAAAAATTGAGCGACATCAAGAAAGAGACGGCCGCAGCCGAGGGGTCGAAAACCGCCAAACCGGTCCAGTTAGTAGTAACCGAGGAGGAGATCAATTCGACCATCGTTATGGCCCTGGCCGAGGGCACGATGCCTGCCAAGGAGATGCTGGTAAACTTCAACGACGGTTACCTGATGTCGTACACGGCCTGGAACTTCCCCGGCCTGCCCGTTAAAACAGGCGTCATCGGGACATTAGACGTGGAGAAAGGCAAGCCGAAATTCGTGATCCGCGATTTTTACCTGGGTAAACTGCCCATGCCTGACGGCATCGACATGGGAGTGCAGGAATGGATAAATATCCTCTTCCAGTTGAATGCCCCCATGGAAGAGCTCAACTTCGACCTCAAGGAAATCACTATCGGCGAAGGTCAACTCAAGCTTTCCGGCGCCACAAAAACAGGCAAGTAACCCGGCGCTCAGCGCCCCGGCAGGCCCGACATATTCTTGGGCAACTTGCCTTTAGCCATCATTTTGGTCATCTTCTGGATGCCGTAGAACTGGTTGAGAAGCTGGTTGACATCGTTCGGCGTGACGCCGCTGCCCCTGGCTATCCTGCGTTTCCTGCTGCCGTTGATGAGTTCAGGGTTGGCCCTCTCATCCGCGGTCATGGATAAAATAATCGCCTCTATTTTCCCTGTCCTGTCCAGACTCTCTTTATCTGAGATGCCCTTGGTCAGCTTAGAAAAGCCGGGTATCATGTCCACAAGCTGTGTAAAACTGCCCATCTTTTTTATCTGTCGCATCTGCTCCAGCAGGTCCTCGAGGTCGAACTCCGACTTGCGCAGCTTCGATTCCAGTCGCTCCATTTTCTGTTTGTCGAAAGTCTGCTCCGCCTTCTCAATGAGTGTGAGCACATCGCCCATGCCCAGGATGCGGGAAGCCAGCCTGTCGGGATAAAAAACCTCCAGCGCGGCGGTCTTTTCGCCCACGCCGATAAACTTGATAGGAACGCCGGTGACAGATTTTATAGAAAGCGCGGCGCCGCCCCGGGCATCACCGTCCATTTTGGTCAGTATCAGGCCGGTCAAACCCAGGTTAATGTTGAATTCCCCGGCTATATTCACCGCGTCCTGCCCGGTCATAGCATCGGCGACCAGCAATATCTCGGCCGGAACAATAGCCCTTTTGATGTCGAGCAGCTCCTGCATGAGGGGTACGTCGATATGCAGCCTTCCCTGGGTATCGATGATCACCCAAGCGGCAGCCATCTCCTCCCCCCGGGCAATGGAATTGCGGCTGATCTGCAGCGGGCTGACCGTGACATCCTCGTGGTAAACGGGTATATCAAGCTGGCCGCCCAGCACCTTCAACTGTTCGATGGCGGCCGGCCTGCGCGTATCGGCGGCCACCAGCAGCACCCTCTGGCCGGACTGTTTGAGATGAAATGCCAGCTTGGCTGCCGTGGTAGTTTTACCCGCGCCCTGCAGTCCCACCAGCATGATCACCGACGGCTGCCGGGATGAGGCCTTCAGCCTGGCCGGTTCACTGCCCAGTACGCCCACCAGTTCCCCGTTGACTATTTTTATGATCTGCTGGGCCGGTGAAAGGCTCTCGAGCACCTTAGCCTCCAGCGCCTTTTCCCTGACCACGGACAGGAAGCTCTTGACCACCTTGAAATTGACGTCGGCCTCGAGCAGTGCCATGCGTATCTGCCTGAGGGCCTCGTCGATATCTTTTTCGCTCAGCCTGCCCTTGTTATTCAGCCCGCTGAATATCTTGCTGAGTTTCTCTGTCAATGCTTCAAACATGGGCGTCCTCCGGATACAAGCCGGTACAGCCAACCAGACATAGCTGCCTCAACGCTGCAAGGGAAATATAAATTGTTCAATTATTCCAGTTGTAAACAGCCAGTTTCAGGGGTTAAGGCCAGGAGAGTGCTTTGGGTTTGAGGTGGAGTTCTTCCATGCCCGCTTCTTTGAGTGCCGTTAGAGTTGCCCTGAGCTGTTTCTGCTGTTCTGCGCTGAGCCTGGAAAGGACGTGCGTTGTACCATCCAGTTTCATGGCCTGCTTAAGGGCCTTTTCGCCCTTGGCGGTCAGGGTGACACGGATTTGGTTCTTGCGCTCCATATTCTTGGTCCTCTTGATCAGGCCATGTTTTTCCATGCGCATCAAGATGCCGGATATGGAATGAGGCTCACGCAGCAGCATCCTGGTTATCTTGGCCGGTGTGATGTCCTTGCCCATGGCGTCCACCAAAAAGAGAATGGCCGCGGAAGTGGCCGACAGGTTCTGGGGAATGAGTTCCCTCTCCCTTACCTTAACGAATATGTCTGCAACCTGCATGATCTGAGTGACGAGCGTGTAATCCTTGTCTGCTTTAATTTGCTGTGCCATACAATTCACCTCCGAGTAATTTCATTCACCAATAGTAACGATTATCATCCGTCATCGCACTTGGTCATAAGAGTATACCTTAACCGTACAACTGTCAATTCTATCAATTCTGTCAGTACCTGTTACACAAATAAATGGCATTTCCGGGGTAGCGGGCCTGATTACCTTGACAGCTACTTACGGCGGGATTATCCTAAATACAATTAAGATGACTGAAAAATACGAAATCAATGCGCTGGAAAAAGAAGAGTCCTGGCGGCTGTTCCGCTATATCGGCGAGCTGGTGGAAGGCTTCGACAAGCTGTCGGGCATCGATCCGGCCGTAACCATCTACGGCGCGGCGGTAGCCACGGTGGACCAGGCCGATTACCAGAACGCCCGCCAGATCGCCTACCTGCTGGGCAAGCAGGGATTCAACATAGTTACGGGCGGCGGGCCCGGCATGATGGAGGCGGCCAACCTGGGGGCAAATGAGGCCGGCGTCAAATCGGTCGGTCTCAATATAGTCCTCCCCCATGAGCAGAAATGCAATACCTATTCCAACCTGACCATCTCCTTCAACCACTTTTTCGTGCGCAAGGTAATGCTGGTCAAGTACGCCACCGCCTTCGTCATCATGCCCGGCGGACTGGGCACGCTGGACGAATTGACCGAGGTGCTGACCCTCATACAGACCAATAAAATCAAGCCTTTCCCGGTGATACTGTTCAACTCCACCTTCTGGCGCGGTTTCTTAGACTGGCTGCAGACCACGGTGCTGCTGCCGGGCTATATATCAGATTCGGACCTTCACCTGCTCAGGCTGACAGACAAACCCTCCGAGGTGGTCGAGATCGTCAGCAGCTGGTACCTCAGGCAGGCCATAGTAGGCAGGCAGGCTATTGATTAACCTGTCGTTTCACGGCGCCGATCGCACGGTCACGGGTTCACGGCACCTGCTCGATATCAACGGCTACCGTATATTGCTCGATTGCGGACTGTTCCAGGGCCGCCGGTCGGACACATATCAGCGCAACCTCAATTTCTCCTTCGACCCCCGGTCTATCGATTCCGTCATCATCTCGCATGCCCACATGGACCACCTTGGCAACCTGCCCAACCTGGTAAAGCAGGGCTTCGAGGGGGACGTAAACTGCACCTCAGCCACGCTTGACCTGGCCAATATCATGCTCACCGATTCCGCCAATATCCAGGAACACGACATCCGTTATGTCAACAAGGTACGCCGCAGGCACAATCAACCGCCTGTAGAGCCCCTGTATGATTCGGCCGACATACCCCCCACCCTGAAATTGCTGCGCGGCAGTTCTTACGACCGCAGCTTTGATCTTTGCGATGGTATCAGCGTCATTTTTCGCGACGCCGGCCATATACTCGGCTCAGCCATCACGGTCCTCAATATAACCGACGGGCAGAGGAAATTGTCGGTCTGCTTCAGCGGCGATTTAGGCCGCAACGATATACCGATTATCCGCGATCCCTACGTGGTTGCCGATGCGGACATCCTGATCATCGAAAGCACCTACGGCAACAGGCTGCACACCGATATAAAGTCGGTGTTAGACAAGTTGGCCGCGGTAATCAATGAAACCATCTCGCGGGGCGGCAAGATCATAGTGCCATCGTTCGCCCTCGAGCGGACGCAGGAGCTGGTTTACTGCCTGCACCAGTTGAAATTAGCCAGCCGCATACCTGATTTCCCCATTTATGTGGACAGCCCGCTGGCCATCGATGCCACCGACATCTTCAGGGTGCACCCGGAGTGTTACGATGCCGAGACCGCCGAGTTCCTGAGGACCGTGGCCGATCCCTTCGGCTTCCGCGGCCTGCGCTACGTCTCGACCGTCGAGGAGTCCAAGCATCTTAATGATGTTAAAACGCCCATGATGATCATCGCGGGATCGGGCATGGCAGAGGCCGGCCGCGTACAGCACCACCTTAAGAACAATATCGGGGACCCCAAGAATACCGTGTTGATCGTGGGCTGGCAGGCGGAAAACACCCTCGGCCGCAAGATCGCTGAAAAGTGGCCGGAGGTCAGCATCTTCGGGGAGACATACAAGCTACGCTGCCGGGTGGAGATATTCAACGAGTTCAGCGCCCACGCGGACCGCAACGACCTCATCAGGTGGGCCGGCGCCGGCAGTCAAAGGTGGCAGAAGGTATTCGTGGTGCACGGCGAGGAACAGTCGGCATTGTCACTGGCCGACGCTTTCAAAGAAATGGGACTGCGCGAGGTGACGGCGCCGCAGTACGGCCAGGTCTTTCAACTATAGATTAACCGTTCCCCCCGTATAAAAAGTCAGAGGACTATTTTAATGGCCCGATTTTACCAGCGCAATTTCGATGACCTGCGGCGGCCCTGGCAGGATATTTACCTGCGTTCGCAGGGCGGCCTGCTCTTCTCATCGCCCGACTGG
>JAPLHM010000196.1 GCA_026389635.1 Chloroflexota bacterium
TCTGCTTCATAGGGAGGGTTTTCAACCATCAACCGGCAGACATAATTGAAATAGCTGCCTGCGTCAAGAGCCAGCAACTGGTTCAGGGGGGAGACTTTGGTATTGGCATTGGGATCGACCGGGATATTAGCCGGCGGTACATAATTTGTGCCCCAGGCGGAAAGCGGTGTCAGTTTCAGCTGGTCCTGAAGTCGCCAGACGGCCTCGTAGTCTGAAGGGCCGGTGCAGGCGATACGCCCGACTATCCAGACCCACCTGGTCGAAGACCTCATTTCTGTGACGCCTTCAGGTAATTTGCCACTCCAATTCGGGCCGGTGATGGCAAAATTGCCGGTTCCGGTGCCTGTAGTCCGTGAGCCAGGCGAGGCAAAAGAATCCGTCCAGTAGTTAAGCATGGGCATCAGGTAGTAGCGGCCCTGAGTGTCCGGCAGAGAAAGGATAACGGGTTCTTTCTTGGTATCAACCCAGGCTGCTGAATAAAGCGTATCGGCATTAGGATTTACTACATTAGTAAACGACGCATCTGGAAACGTCCTCTTATTGCCGAATTGGTTGACCGGTGCACCGTTCGCTGTGGGTGTGGGAACTGCCGTAAAGACCTGACGCGTCAGGTCCATGATAACCAGCGGGAAGCCGTATATAGTGGCATCATAGGCGATCTGCTGAGCTTCTTGCTGATTTACGGTTTGCTGGGCTGAGTGCTCCTTGAGAGTACATCCCACAGTTATGGTACTTACTATGACCAATAATAGAATAAAAATCAGAAGGTTATACAGAATTACGTTTTTCATACAACACCGCTCCTTAACATTGGCCTACCACCACATTTATACCACTTCTTAAGTTAGGAACACAACCATTGTGGCAAGTGTTAAAGGTTTACATAAGGCGGGCATTTTCATTTCTGCTGATAAAAAGTGGACTGAACTCCTGAAAGCTGGCAGCGCAAAAGCCGGCGAACCCATAAATACGGTTTTCATCGTATGACTAAAATATTTAACAATATTTTACCGTTATGTCCATTTAACCATTGACACCTTCGAAGACCGCCGTGGTAATCTGTATGCGGATTATCAAAGGGTCGCCACGGGGGAACCCAGCAGATAAATGAAGACGACGGACATTAAATGCCCCAAATGTGAGCGAATAGTACCCTTCATACGCTTCGGGTTGGGTCATGTAGCGGTATGTTGTGGGGAAGTGCTTTCCTCGCTTTCCGATGCAGAGGCGCAGGTTGAGGAGTTTCTTATAGGACCTGACGCTGCTGAGACGATAGAAGAAGAGGGGGCTTAAAACTTACCCTCACCCGTCAGTCCATTCTAACCCGTTCTGCCCGGTTATTGGGGTTCAGTCCAGTATATACCCACCTCTCATCGCTATCCAGTGGTATTGACACTATGCATACTCTAAGTTATACTAATGAGAGTATGAATGGTATGAAAGATGGCGAATATTAAAACAGCTATATCTATTGAAAAGCCTTTATTTGAAGAAGTGGAAGCTTTAGCTCACAAGATGAAGGTTTCTCGGAGTCACCTTTTTACGCTGGCTGCCCGTGCTTTTATTCAAAATCACAAGAGCCGGAAATTGTTGGAAGCTATTAACGCTGCGTATAGCGATTTGCCTGATATTGAAGAGGAAAAACTCAGGGCGCGGATGAAATCCAGTCATCACCGTTTGGTGAAAGATCGTTGGTAATAAATCAGGGGGATATATTCTGGGTTGATCTGGGTAAGCCTTCGGGTTCTGAACCAGGGTACCGGCATCCGCACTTAGTTATTCAGAATAACGTGTTCAACCAGAGCCGCATTAACACAGTTGTTGTATGCTCGTTGACGTCGAATCTCCAGAGGGCACAGTCCCCTGGCAATGTATTGCTCCAGAGGGGCGAGGCGAATCTGACAAAACAAAGTGTCATCAATATTACTCAGATTTTCACCGTGGATAAGGGAGATCTTGCCGAGAAAATGGGTACGATTACCGGTGAGAGAATGGCTCAGGTATTGCAAGGGATCGAGTTACTAATCAAACCCAGAGATATTAAAGAATAGTACCTTTGTAAGGATAACCAGAAATCCGAATCAAAGCTTTCCGCCAGAATGCCAGGGATATATCAGCCGGTATTTGAACCTACACCATGGGGTTTACCACCTGGCGTGGTGCTCTTCCGCCCAGCCGACCAGGTCGTTGACCCCGATCTTTTCGCCATCGTCGGCAATCAGCGTCCCGCTGTAGCGGCCGAACATCTGGTGCACCTCGCTGGCGAGGACGCCCACATCGGTCCTGGCTACGCGCTCGAAAAAGGGCTTGAACTCCAGCGTGAGCCGCCCGTCGGGTGAGGTCATCAGCCAGGGCTTCTTAAAGTCCTTTTTATCGTACTTGAAGTCTATCTTGCCCAGCTTGTGAACTTTCCCGTCCAGGATAATGGCGTTATCGTTGAGTTCGGGACTGTTACCGATGCCGTCACCGGCATTGAGGCCGATGGTTCGGCCGCCGGGCAGGAACTGTGAGAAGCTGGCCCAGATCCAGAACGAGCGGTAGGGCCAGACGCCAACGCCCCAGTCCAGCGTACCCAGGCAGGTGTCCGGACTGATGCGGTATGCCTTCAGCTTTTTCACGCCGCCCGCTCCGGCTTCGTCCCACCCGTACTCAATGGTACCTTCGGCAGGCATACAGTTTACCTTGCGGGTATAGAAGAAGCGCCTGTTCTTATAGGGGAAAATGCTGACCACCGATTCATGGCCGTCGTTTAAATGAAGGTTGACATCCGCAGAGAGGCCTGAGCCGCCAAAACCCAGCCAGTTGATTTCCAGCCTGCGCTCATTGTCGCTGATGGTAAAGAAATCAAGGCGCAGGTTGCCTTTCTTATAATGGCAGTCACCGGAGGTGCTGTTGCGCGGCAGTTGGATACCGCTGCCGAAGAGGATGTTCAGCGACTGCTCATGATACTGCCCCGTGGTGAAATCAAGCACATAGGCAAAGACCGGTCCCAGGTAACCCACGTTGCCGAGCGTGAAGGAGAAAAAATGGGTGGGCGTGGTGATGCCGAAATACTGCCAGCGCTTGATGCGCAGCGGCTGCAGGAATTTCAGCGCATATATATTGACATCCTCCAGGTTGGCATCCAGCAAAGGCTGGCGCGCCCAGCC
>JAPLHM010000239.1 GCA_026389635.1 Chloroflexota bacterium
GGGCTGAATGCCATGCAGCAGCCGGTCTGGACCTACATTGTGCTTACCGAACCGCTGAGCAAAGCGCAGATGGATGAGATGGGCTGGCAGGGCCGCGAGGGCATAGAGGATTACCGCAATATGGTGCACTATTACCGCCTCACGCCCGACAACCGCCTGCTGATGGGCGGCCGCGATATCGCCCTGACGTACGGCGCCAATATGGACAAGGACATGAACCCCGCGATATTCGCCCGGCTTGAGCAAGACATCGTTGATTTCTATCCCTGCCTGAAGGATTTGAAGATAACGCATCGATGGGGCGGGCCGGTTTCCGTGCCAATGGACATGATCCCCGCCCTTGGCTACCTGGGTGACAAGCGTGCGGTTTACAGCCTGGGATGCATGGGGCACGGTGTTTCGCTGACCCACCTCAACGGCGAGGTTATGGCAGACCTTTTGCTGGAGCGTAAATCCGAGTGGACGGAGTGCTTCCCCGTCAACCGCAAGGTTTTCAAGTGGCCGCCTGAGCCGATACGGTTCGTGGGCGAGAAGGTACTCCTCGGCTACCTGCACGCCGAAGACTCATGGCTGGAACGCAAAGGCCTGGGCCCTGCAAAAAAATAACGGCGCAGCGACGTCAGGCCCTCCCTTAAATTCCAAAACAATATACATCTGTTGATTAATATTTTCCATTATTATTGCATATATTTATCAATTGATATATTATTGAATTGCATGCAATGTTATTCAAAACTGGTATGGGGGTAAGCGCTGTTTGAGTAATGATCCTCGAGAGTCAGTCATTGATTTTCTACTTGAAGCTAAGAGGGCAATTCAAAGTAACGAAGGCGGGTGGATATTTTCAACCAGGCCCAAGAACACAGAAACAATGGCTTTATTGGAGTTAAACACAGCGGATTTAAAACAGGTAGTGCTAACCTTGTCGGTCATTGATTATTGCGATGGACCTTTGGATGACCCGGTTATAAAAGGCGAGGTGTGGATCTTCGGAAAGGTTATTGGCGGCAGAGAAATCTACATCAAACTAAAATTATGGGGCGATAAACGGAACAGGGCACTGAGAGTATTATCGTTTCATACGGCTGAAAAACCATTGACTTTCCGATTCAGAGATTAGAAAAAGGAGCTACCTATGAAAATAAGCTGCCCGACCTGCGATGAAACCAAGATGCTCAAGATGATTAAAAGCACAAAGGAAATCAGCGTGCGTAACGACAAGATCACGGTGGAAGTGGAATATTATCAGTGCATAGCATGCGGTGAAGAGTTCCTGGTGCCTCAACCTGAAAATGACCCTTTTGTGAAAGCCTACCGAAAATACCGTCAAAAGCACATGCTGCTTCAACCCGAGGAGATTAAGGCTTTCCGCCGTAAATACAAACTGACCCAGGGCGAGTTAGCTGATTTGCTGGGCCTGGGTGGCGCCACTCTAAGCCGTTATGAAACGGGGAAAATACAAGACGAATCACACGATACTTTGTTACGGCTGGTCTTAAACCCTGAAAACCTGCAGGGGCTGATAACTGCCTCCCCCGGTATCTTAAGCGAGGAAAAGAAACTTAAAATACTTAATGTCATGAAGGAATCAGAGGAGCCGAGGATTGATATGCTGGAGAGATTTGTTATCCGTAATTTCAGCGATTATCCTGCCGATGAATTAAGTGGCTTTAAAAGGTTCGATCGTGATAAATTCTTAAACGCTATCCTCTATTTCTGCTCTGGTGATGGTGAGAGCAAAACAAAATTGAATAAACTCCTATTTTATGCTGATTTTCAACACTTCAAGGAATATACCAATTCAATTACGGGAGCACAATATGCGAGGGTGCCCTTCGGTCCTGCGCCAAATGGTTACGATCTATACTACTCCATTCTTGTTCAGCGCGGTTCAATCAGAGCCGAGGAGGTCGAGTATCCAGGTTTCGCATCCCATAAAACTGGCTTTACAGGAGAAAAATACGTAGCAAGAGAAGTGCCTGACTTAAATATATTCTCCCCTGGCGAGTTGCGCATCCTTGCCACGGTCAAGGAGCGTTTCAAAGGTTTCAGCGCCAAGGAAATATCCGGGTGCTCGCACCTGGAAAAGGGATACACGGAAACATCAACGGGCAAAATTATTTCCTATGCGTATGCAAAATATCTTAAATTGTAAGACCCTGAATAGTAATATGCATGACAGCCTTTTGCTGAAGTGCTAAAATCGTTCGGTTATAATTAGTCGGCCGGGATAGGGTCGGCTGACGATTTGAGAGCGACATGGACCCACTTTTAATACGCGTTTTCCTGCTGGTACTCATACTCATATTTGCGCACACGGTTGAAACCGTGCTGGGCTTCGGCGCGACCATTATTGCGCTGGCCCTCGGCATCTTTATATTTCCCCTGGAGACCCTTTTGCCCGTCCTGGTTATCCTCGGCTTTCTGCAGAGCCTGTGGCTGGTGGTGCGCTGGTTTAAATACATCAGGTGGCGGGTGCTGCTCCTGAGTATTCTCCCTGCGGCAACCATAGGTATGGCCATAGGCATCTCCTACAGGACACTGGTAGGCAATTACACGCAACTGCTTATATTACTGGGCGTCTTTGTCATGGCTGTTTCGCTGATGGAGATTGTGCTCATATATAAAACGCGGGCGGCCGGGGGAAGCCTGCCCTGGTACCTGGGCTGGCCAATACTCATAGTGGGAGGCATTTTTCACGGTATCTTTGCCAGCGGGAGCCCGCTCATCATTTACTATTCCAGCCGCGAGCTTAAGGAGCCCGCCGAGTTTCGCGCCACAATATCCATGCTGTGGCTCATACTGGCTGTTATCCTGATGGTCAACCTCTATTCCATCGGCCAGATCAATGTAAATACTCTGGCGACAACGGGCATCGTGCTGCCCGGGCTTATCCTGGGCATTGTATTCGGCAGCCGTATGACCTTCAGGGCCCTGGTTTTCAAGGTGCTGATCTACGCCCTGCTTTTCGTTGCAGGCTTGCTGCTGGTCGTACAGCAAGTAATCAATCGTTAAAGCCGGGGCGGGCATTCCTGCTAAAATAGGCGGGACATGGCAACCCCGTGGAAAACTATAGAATGAAAAAAAATGAGCGGAAACTTGTTCCGGCCGGGCTGTCTTACATAGCGGACAACATCAGGGAGCGCGACAATATACTCGGCCTGCCCGTCGAAGCCAGGGCTAAATGGGCCGAAGGGCTGGAGTTTTCCAGCGACAGTTCGACCATCTTTTTCGCCGGATGCGGCTACCAGTACTCATCGATGCTTGAACCGCTGGTAACGCTGGTCAGGACAGCCGACCGGATGTCCATTAACCCGGACCTCCCCGTGGTCCTCGCGGGAATACCCAAAAAAATGGGCGTAGATGTGGTGGGTATGTATACGAAAGTGATGGCGCGCAACGATGGCAGCGACAGCGGGGTCCTGCGCGATGCCGTGGGCGTGCTCAAATATATAGGTGTCGATGTGGCTTACCTGGGTGAGAACGAACCCTGTTGCGGCGCCCCGCTTTACCACACGGGGTTGCAAAGGGAGTTCGCCGCCAACGCCGAAAAGGCCGTTGCCAGGTTCAGGTCGCTGGGCGTGAGGAAGATAATCGGGATAGTCCCCTCCTGCACCTATGCCCTGCGCACTCTTTTTGCCAGAGTGGCGCCCGGTTACGATATCGAGGTCTGCCACTTTATCGAGGAGGTCGCCAAAAAGATCAAGCCGGGACAATTCCGCTACCCGGGCAATATAAGAGTAGCCTACCACGACCACTGCCAGCTGGGCCGGTACATGGGCCTTATCGACCAGCCCCGCCAGGTGCTGCGGGCAATAGAAAATGTTGAGATGGCCGAGCCCGAATGGACGTCGGGCGAATGGTCAACCTGTTGCGGCGGCGGCGGCGGTTTCGAGGTTGTATTTCCTGGCATGAGCCAGACGCTGGCCGAGGGCAGGGTAAGGGAACTGCTCGATACCGGCGCCGATATCGTGGCCACCCACTGCCCCGGCTGCCTGATGCAGCTGAAAAGCGGGCTGAAAGCTCTGAAAGAGGATAAAATTGAGGTCGTCGACCTCGCCACCCTGCTGGCGCGGTCTATGAACACAAAGTAAGAACAAAATTGGAAATGTCATCGCGAGGAGCATAGCGACGTGGCGATCTAATAGATTGCCGCGCTAACGCTCGCAATGACACAATGGGGAATAGATGTCCATATCGAAGGATTACAGGAAAGAGCTTAAAGACGCAGCCGGCAGTGAGCGAATACGGCTGGCGCTCTCGAGAGCGATTAAAAGCTACCGTGTGAACACAAATAATGCTCTGAAGAAATTCCCTCATACGGTGAAACTGGCTGAAGAGGTCAAGCTGATCAAGGAAAATGCCATTCAGCATATGGCGGCGCTGGCCAAAAAGGCCGGGCAGAACATCGAGGAGAACAACGGCAAATACTACATTGCGAAGACGGCCAAAGAGGCGCTGAACATAATTGGTGGACTGGTTGGCGCGGGCAAACTGGTGGTCAAGGCCAAGAGCATGACGGCCGAGGAGA
>JAPLHM010000123.1 GCA_026389635.1 Chloroflexota bacterium
AGGTAATCGTTGTTGCCGGCGTATACAGGATGAAATTTGTTGCAGTATTCCATCATCTTGGCCATGCCGGTAACGTTATCAGCCCAGTTCACCGTGGGATAAACGCCGTAGATACCCTGGGTTACATCCTTGCCCGCCAGGTCCGTTAGCGCCTTGGTGAAGCTGGCGTGGGCGCAGCCCACCGTCGTCCCTGGTATCATCTTGAGGTCGTAGGCGTTCTTGAGGATGACCGCCGTGGGGGCCGGTGTGCTGGATATGAAGAGCACGTCAGGATTCTTGTCTCTGATCCTGATGAGGGAATCTGTCTCCGATATGGTAGTGGCCGTGTGCTCCTCAGTCGCCACAATTTCGACGCCCAGTTCATCCGCAGCCGCCCTGGCAGCGTCTCTCACGCCATAGCCGGTGGGATTGTTCAGCAGCATGAGCGCCATTTTAGGCTTACCCTGGCCCTTCCAGATGTTTTGAATATAGTATCGTGTGAATGCAGCCCAGTCGTCGCCGTAATCGGGAAGCTGTGCATAGATATGCTGGGGCGGATGTGTCAGCGAAGGCGAGCTGAAGCACACCATGCCGGGAAAAGCGGCCCTGTTGGCCGCTTCCTTGGAAGCGTTCATGTCCTTGGAAGCCACGACGGTAAAGAGCGAGCAGCCGTCGTCCATCAGCTTCTTGACGATGGTGGTGGCCTTGGCAGCGTCGTAAGCCGTGTCAGACCAGACCGGGTCTATCTTGTATCCCTCGACGCCGCCCAACTCGTCGTTGATATATTTTATGGCGTCTAACTGGCCATAGCCAATGGGCGCCCCTTTCTCGGCAGCGGCGCCCGTGAAGGGGATGCTCAGGCCCAACTTAATCACCTTCACACCGGCGGGTGGCGCGGGTGTGCAGCCGGGCAGGATGGAGACGGCCATGGCTATTAAAAGCAGCACGGCCAGGGACGCACTAAATTTTCTGTTTCTCACGTTAACCTCCTCTCAATTGCATAATATTATCATATAACATTATTTCATTATTGCGGCGTCAGTACGAGAACGGCCACATCCTGTACGAGGCCTTGAACAACTGCCAGCGGTGGGCCAGGCCGCGCGGCTCGAAGACCAGGAAAACGATCATGGCCAGGCCGAACACCAGCGGGCCTAACCCGGTGGCGAAGCCAGAGGGCAAACCGCTGAAGCCCTGCTCTATCATGGGCGATAAAAATGTCACGAACTGCTCCAGGAGCCTGATAAAGACCACACCTAATATCGGGCCGATGGCTGTTCCCAGTCCGCCGATGATCAGTATGCCGATGTACAGTACGGACTGGCCGAAGGTGAAGTCCTCCGAGGTAATATTACCGCGCCACTGGGCAAATAGCGAACCCGCAATCCCTGCGAAGAAGCAGCCCAGGAAGAAGGCCAGCAGCTTGTACCTGAAGACGTTTATGCCCATTACCTCCGCCGCCAGGTCGTTATCCCTCACCGCTATAAAGGCCCGGCCTATGCGGCTCCTGGCCAGGTTGGTGGCGAAGAGGACGCTTAAGCCCGCTACCGACATGATGAGGTAAAACTGGCTGGCCTCGCTGTCAAACTGGAAGGGGCCGAGGCCGGCCGGCGCCACGCTGAGGCCCATCGAACCGTGCGTCACGTCGGTCCAGTGGTTGATGATCCATATAATAATAAACTGGGCGGCAATGGTGGTGATGGCTAAGTAGAATCCCTTGACCCTCAGCGAGGGCATGCCGAACAGCAGCCCCACCAGTCCCGCCGAAAAGCCCGAGAGGATGAATGAGGCCCAGAAGGGCAGGCCGAGGCTGCCGGACAGTATGGCCGTGGTGTAGGCGCCCACTGCCATGAAGCCGGCATGCCCGATGGACAACTGCCCGCAGTAGCCCACCAGTATATTCAGGCCGACTATGGAGACGATGGTGATGCCCATCAGGTTCATCACGTCCAGGCCGTACCTGGGCAGGTAGAGCGGCATGGTAAATAGCAGCGCCAGGAAAAGGCCGAAAAGTACCCACTGAGTCCCTGTGCGGATGATGGCCGTATCCGTATTGTAAGAGTAGTTGCGTATACCGCAGGGCAAACTCATCAGTTATATCCTCTCAATTCTCTCTTCGCCGAAAAGGCCGTAGGGCTTTATCATCATGACGATGATGATAATGACGAATGGTATGAGGTCCTTGATGCCCGGGCCCAGGATGGGTGTCAGGTAGCCTGCGCCCACGTTTTCGCACAGCCCGATGATGGGTCCCGCCACCATGCAGCCGATAAACGAGTCGAGCCCTCCCAGTATCACCACCGAGAATGACTTGAACCCGGTTTCGACCAGGCCATTGGTGATGCCGCCTATGCTCGATATCAATATCCCGCCAATGGCCGCCACCACGCAGGCGAATATCCAGGACATGGAGAAAATGCTGGTTATGGGCACGGCGCATGCCTGCACCGCCAACTGGTCGTCCGCGCTGGCCCGCATGGCGATGCCCATCTTGTGGAACTTGAAAAACAACGACAGCAGGCCGAACAGTACCAGCGAGATGGCCGCTGCCCACAGGTACTCCTGCGAGATGACGGCGGTGCCGATGGTCACCGCTTCCTGCGGAAAGAGGGGAGGCAACTTGGCCACACTTACCGGCCACACCACCGTGACCACACCCTCCAGGAAATAGCCTATGCCCAGTGTGACCGCGATGAGGGAGAGTATCGGCTGCCCGATCAGTGGGCGCAGGGTAAAGCGCTCGATCATCCAGCCTAAAAAGATGGCGAATAATATGGTCATTATCATGCCGGCCCAGACAGGCAGCCTGAGTTGCACCAGCATGCTGTAGGTAAACCAGGATGAGATGAGCACCAGTTGTCCCAGCGCCAGGTTGGCCACGCGGCTGGACTTCCAGATGAGGGCGAAGCCCAGCGCAATGAGCGCATAGATCATGCCCACTGCCAGGCCGGTCACAGTGTATTGCAGCAATTGCGTCATATCAAATGTCCCAGATCCTAATCAACGTGGACACAGTGCCCTTCCTGCCGTCGCGGTAGGTTACCGAGGCATCGACCGTGAGTGAATCCGCTTTGCTGTAGATGGCATCAATGACGGGCCTGTAGCG
>JAPLHM010000120.1 GCA_026389635.1 Chloroflexota bacterium
CACGCCGGGAGTTGACATGTCTGCCGGTTCGCTGGGCCAGGGCCTTTCCGTTGGTATCGGTATGGCATTAGCAGCCAGGCTGGATAAAAAAGCCTACCGCACATATGTCCTGCTGGGCGACGGCGAATGCCAGGAGGGACAGGTTTGGGAGGCGGCCATGTTCGCCCCCAATTACAATTTAGACAACCTCACGGCCATCGTCGATTACAACGGCCTGCAGTTGGACGGCTACACCCGTCAGATCATGGACCTCGAGCCTTTCGTGGACAAGTGGCGCTCATTCAAGTGGGAGGTGCTGCAGGTAGATGGACACGATATTGAGCAGGTAATTGACGCCCTGCAGAAGGCCGGGCAGGTTAAGGGCAAGCCCGTGGTCATAGTGGCCCGCACGGTCAAGGGCAGGGGCGTCAGCTTCATGGAAAACAACGTCGACTGGCACGGCAAGGCTCCCGGCAAGGCAGAAACCGAGATTGCGTTGCGGGAGCTGGCATGAGCGATTACTCCGAGCTCACAACGCGGGAGGCCTTTGGCAAGGCATTGACCGAGCTGGGTGGCCAGGACACGCGCATCGTCGTGCTGGACGCCGACCTGTCACGTTCCACCATGACCAAGTACTTCGCGCAGGCCTTTCCCGATCGTTTCATACAGTGCGGCCTGGCGGAGCAGAATATGATAAGCATAGCCGCCGGGCTGGCCACCTGCGGCAGGATACCTTTCGCCAGCACATTTGCCGTGTTTGCCTCCAGCAGGTGCTTCGACCAGGTGCGCATGTGCGTAGCCCAGCCGCGGACGAATGTAAAGATAGTATCCACCCACGGCGGCATCACGGTGGGCGAGGACGGCTCCTCCCACCAGGCCATCGAGGACATCTCGCTCTACTGTTCCCTGCCCAATTTCAACGTCGTGGTCCCGGCCGACTCCATAGAGACAGTAGAGGTCATCAGGGCGGCGGCGGCCATTGAAGGCCCTTTCTACGTAAGGCTTGGACGCTCCAAAACCCCCGTAGTATACCCGTCCGGCTGCAGCTTCAGTCTTGGCAAAGCCGATGTACTGCGGGAGGGGAGTGACGCGGCCATCATGGCCACCGGCATCATGGTATACAGGGCGGTGGAGGCGGCGGACAGACTGGGTAAATCTGGTATAAGGTGCCGTGTTCTCAACATGTCCAGCATCAAGCCGGTTGACCGGCAGGCTATAGATGACGCGGCCGCGGAGACGGGGGCAATCGTGACGGCCGAGGAGCACCTATTGCACGGAGGCCTGGGCAGCATAGTGGCGCAGGTATTGGCGTCCGGCAGGCCGGCGCCGCTTGCCTCAATAGGCATAAAAGATACATACTGTAGGTCGGGCAAGCCCGAGGAGCTGCTCGAGGCCAACGGACTGACCGCTGACTATATCGTGGACGCCGTCAAAAGCGTACTGGCCCGCAAGAGATAGAAGCTAAATTACGGACGGACCGGCTGCAAGCCCGCCGGGTAAAAGAGTCGGTAACAGATAATATGGAAAATGATCTTCGCACAGCGTTTTTAAACAAAGAGAGGGCCGAGCTATTTTTGGCCAACCTTGAGAAGCTGCATGGCGACAAGGCCATCAACGACCTTTCTTACACGGCGCTCAAGACCGAGTACGCGGTCAACCTGCAGCATGCGCAGATAAAGGTCGACCAGGTCAAGCAGGAGTTTAACAAGCGACTATTGATGCGGACGCGCCAGCTCGGCGTCTTCAAGCAGGAGATGGCCAATCTCGATGCCCGCTTCAAGGTGGGACAAATGCCTGCCGAAGCCTATTTAAAGCAAATAAAAAACCCGCAGAAAAAGGCCTCCGATCTCGAGGAGCAGATTGCCCACCTCAATTCTCTGATCAGCGCTAAAATTTCCGCCGAGGTATCGGTTCCGGAATCAAGCGGCCTGGCTTCCCTGTTCACGTCGCGTTTCGGCCGGGGCGACAGGCAGCCGGCGGTTATGCCGTCCCACCTCGCATGGATGCCGCAAATAGCCCCCGAGCAGCCAGAGAACGTCCCGGTGGCCAATATACCCGATACCACCAGCATTTCGAGCCTGCACATATTGCCGGACAGGGCCCATCCCGGCAGCTCTATAGGCGTGATCGCCACAGTTACCAACTCGGGCCAGGAGAAGGTCCGGCACAGGGCGGAGTTCAAGATCAACGGAAGGGTCGAGGCCATCGAAGACGTCAGCATCGAGCCGGGGCACAGCCAGGAGGTCACTTTCATGTCGGTGGGAGGCCCACCCGGCGATTACCATATTTCGGTCGACAACGCCGTCGGGCTGTTGAGGATCATCCACCCGGCCTGACTTCTGCTTACCAGAGATGAAGACACGCATACTGGCCTTACTTATCGCGTTCGCTGTACTGGGCATACTGATCGCCGTAGCGCTATACAGCAACCTGGCCATCTACATAT
>JAPLHM010000316.1 GCA_026389635.1 Chloroflexota bacterium
GAATCCGGCGTCAGGTACCCCGAGGTGGAGCCTATCCTGGGCAAGACATCCGAGGAGGCGGTGCCCATATTAGACTCGCTGGTCAGCGAGGGCAGTCTCGAGTCGCGCTATTACGACAGGCTGATATTCTGTCCCACCTGCAACTCCATGAACCTCAGGCCCAGCATCCGCTGTCCCAAGTGCGCCTCGGGCAATATCGCGCGCGGCAGGGTGATCGAGCATCTGTCATGCGGCAGGAATGGGTTGGAGGAGGATTTCCTGCAGGGCGGCAAGTACATCTGTCCAAACTGCAACAAGCCCCTCAAATTTTTAGGCACTGACTACAGGAGCTTAGGCGTCAACTACAAGTGCCGCAACTGCGGTGTGCTGGCCAATGATATAGGGCTGAAGTGGCAATGCCTAAAGTGCTCACTCTTTTTCCCTGACGAGGAAGCCGTAATCCACAATGTGAACTCCTACGTGCTGAATGAGATAAGCAGGAGCCGCATCGCTTTTGACATGGGGTCCAAGACCAGGCTGGTTGACTTCCTCAAGGGCCAGGGGTATGAGACCTTTGAGATGGCCCGGGTCACCAGCAAAAATGGGTCCGGCGCGGCGCACGTTCTCGATATCCTGGCACGGCGGGACGACGGCTTCCTTGAATTTGTCATCGGCGTGGGCGTGGCCTTCGCTAAGGAGTCCGAGGACGTGGGGCTTGAGGATGTATTCAGGTTCGACAACAAGGTATACGACCTGGGCATACACGACAAGGTCATGCTGGCGCTGCCCTCGCTCAACGGCGAGGCCCGGCAGTTCGCCCGCAGGCAGCGCATCAAGGCCTTTGACACTAAGGATCTGGGAGAGTTTCTGGACGGCGTGAAAAACCTTGCGCCGCGTCCTGTGACGCCCCTGCCCTTCAAATTCGAGAGCAGGACCAAATTCTTAAATTACCTGCATAAGCAGGGTTACCGGACGGAGGAGAATGCTAAGATACCCGGCCGGTCGGGGGCGGAATATACCGTTGACGTAGTGGCTTATTTTGACGACGGCCTGTTTACGCATACAATTTCAGTGGGCATACTCTCCGACCCGGCGGGTGTCGGCCTGGAGGCGGTATCGGCCTATGATACCAAGGCCTATGATATAGGGATACATGACAAGGTACTGCTGGTTTCACCGTCCCTCACGAAGGAGGCCATGCTTTTTGCCGGCCAGCAGAAGATCAAGGTCATCGAGGTCGCGGATGCGGCATCCCTGTCCTGACTAAATTAAATAAATCAGAGGTACGCATGGTCATTAATCCAAATGATGCCAGAGCAAAAGGGGGTCACCCCGGCGGGGCGGCTCAGCCGGGCATCGCCAAATTGAATCTGCAGTATGCCGCGCCCATGCCGCAGGCCCTGGCATTGATACCCGAGGACGTGGCCAAAAGGTACAGGGTATTGCCGCTGTCGCTGGAGAATAACACGCTGCGGGTTTTCATGGCCAATCCCAGCGACATACTGACCGTTGAGAACCTGTCCATTTACACCCGCAGGCGCATCGAGCCTGTGGCAGCCTCGGAGGCGGACATCAAGGAGGGCATCGAGTACAATTACCGCGCCCTCAAGGATGCGTCCATGCTGGATCATAGCGCTGGCGCCATGCCGCCGCGCGGTGTGCAGGGTGGGGTGGGACCCGCCGTCCCGCCGGGTGCGCAGGGAGCGCCGGTAGCACCGGGAGTGGCCAGACCTGCCCAGGTCGATGGGATGTCCGACATGTACCAGTATGACGACCGGGTCTTGCCGCCGGAGATAACCAGCGATTCTCCCATAGCGCACCAGTTAGACAAGCTGCTGGACGAGGCCGTCAGGGCCAGGGCGTCGGACATACACATCGAGCCGGACGAAACCAGCGTGCGCATACGCTACAGGATCGACGGCATACTGCACCCGGTGTCCTCGCTGCCTCTGACCGTGCACACCGGCCTCATTTCGCGCATCAAGATACT
>JAPLHM010000318.1 GCA_026389635.1 Chloroflexota bacterium
GGAATGCAGTCCTTCATCGATTTCCGCAAAAATAGCCTCTTCGGCATCATCAACGGCGTGGGATATGATGAATACGACCCCGCGACCGACCGCTTGATCGCGGCTAATTTCACCGCCGCGGAGGCCGCCGGCAAGGCTGCCAACTTAGCTAAACTGCACGATATGGCGGGCTGGAAGGTCCGGGCCGAGGCGCCCCTCATAGGGATGGTCTCAAGATTGGATGAGCAAAAGGGCATGGACATCATCATCAATGCCGTTCCCGAAGTGATTAAATCTACGGGCGCGCAGTTCATCTTCTTAGGACGCGGAAAAGAGTATTACGAGGAGGCGCTGCTGCGGCTTGAGTCCAAATACCCGGGCAATGTCAGGGCCTACGTCACCTACGACAATGCTAAGGCGCACCTTGTTTATGCAGGGGCCGACCTCTTCCTCATGCCCTCGCTCTGGGAGCCGTGCGGGCTGGGACAGATGATCGCCATGCGCTACGGGACCCTGCCGGTGGTGCGCAATACGGGTGGCCTGGCCGATACGGTGAGCAACCTTAGCAGCGACCTCGCGCAGGGAACGGGCTTTGTTTTCTCGGAGTATTCCGCCAAAGCGCTGGCCTTTACACTCAAGAAGGCGGCGGAAGCTTTCAAGGATAAGGCCGCCTGGCAGCGGGCGGTGAAGCATGTGATGGCATTGGATTTCATCTGGCAGGGGCCGGCCCGAAGGTATGAGGCACTCTACGGCAGGGCGCTGGAGTTGAGGGCGGATGGCCCGCTCTGACCGGCCTGTTGCCGCCGTGGATATAGGCGGCACCAAGATAATCGCTGCCGTTTTCGATGGGAACGGAGCAATGCTGTCCAGGATTTACTGCCTCACCCTTGCCCACGAGGGACCCGCCAGGGTGATCAAGCGTCTCAACCAGACTATTGATCGGGCTATTGAAAAAGCGGGACTGCAAAGAAGCAGGGTGGCCGGTATAGGTGTGGCCGCCGCCGCCATAATCGATATCAACAGGGGATTGGTAACCGAGGCGCCCAACCTCCCGCGCTGGCGCAATGTCCCGTTGCCCGCCCTCATCTCCGGGGAGTTTAACCTGCCGGTGTACCTGCTCAACGACGCCAGCGCAGCCGCCCTGGGCGAGCACAGGTACGGCGCCGGCAGGGGTTTAAATAATCTGATTTACATAACGGTGAGCACCGGCATAGGGGGCGGAATAATCATAGATGGGGAGCTGTATAACGGGACCGACGGCTGCGCGGCTGAGATCGGGCACATGGTTATAATGGTTGACGGGCCCGCCTGCAATTGCGGCCGCAGGGGATGTTTGGAATCCCTTGCCTCCGGGACCGCTATAGGACGCATGGCCAAGGAGCGCCTCGCGTACGGTGAAACGAGCATCATGCGCGCTCTGGCCGGCAATGTCATTGAAGACGTAACTTCCGTAACCGTGGCCCGGGCGGCCAGGAAGGGGGACATGCTGGCCCTTGACGTAATCCGCACGGCGGCAGGCTACCTGGGGATCGGGCTGGCAAACCTGGTAAATATTCTTAATCCGCAGATGATTATAATCGGGGGTGGCGTTTCCAGCATGGGCGCCATGCTGCTGGGGCCGGCCAGGAAAGCCATAAAGGCGCATGCTTTCAAACTGCCGGCCAGTACCGTGCGCATTGTCAGGCCGGCGCTGGGCATGGATGCCGGGCTTAGCGGCGCAGCCGAGTATGCAAGGCGAAAGGGGCGTATAGCCGCATGATTTACTGGGCGCCTCTCTTTCACTTTTACCAGCCGCCGACGCAGGTACCCGAGATTTTGATGAAGGTGGCCAACGAGTCATACCGCCCGGTGCTGGAGGTATTTGAAGAATACCCCCGCGCCAGGGCCACTTTTAATATCAACGGCGCGCTCACGGAGATGCTCGGCCTGTACGGCTATACCGATGTGCTCGGCGGGATGCGCACGCTGGCCGAGAGGGGGCAGATCGAGTTCACAGGCTCGGGAAAGTATCACCCCATCCTGCCCCTCATACCCGCCGATGAGGTAGCCAGGCAGATTATGCTTAATCACAATACCAACCGGCAGTACCTGGGTGAAGCTTACCATCCGAGGGGCTTTTTCCCGCCCGAGATGTGCTACTCCAGGGACATCGCTGAACCGGTCAGCCTATCGCGCCATGAATGGATCATAGTCAGCGGCATCGCCTGTCCTGAGGGCTGGCCCATGGATATCGTCCACCGCATAGATTACGCCGGCCAGCCGTTAGCCGT
>JAPLHM010000332.1 GCA_026389635.1 Chloroflexota bacterium
CCCAGCGAGTAGCAGAACTGCGCGATCTCCTGCTGGTCATCGGTGCTCAGGCGGGATATTTTGACCGAGTTCCTGCCGCCAAAGCGGAAGCTGTTATGCGCCGCCACTACCATCAGTTCCACTGCCCTGTCCAGGCCATTGTTCAGCAATTCGTTCATTTCGGTTGCCATTTCATCTTCTCCTTAGCCTGACTCTGCCTAACTGTAAATCGACCTGAACTGCGGCCAGAGGCGCTTGATGATACGGTCGTTCATGGTTGTTTCGTTGATATCCGCGTAGTCCTTGGGGATATCGCGGAACGGGCTCTTCTCGGTAACGGAGATGCCCACCGCCAGGCAGAACCCCGTGTTTTTGGGCACTATCGCCATGCGCATGGCTGCGGCGCCGGCCGACCAGTAGACGCCGTAATCGATGCCCATGTTGCGGGCTGTGGAGATGATGGCCTCGATGGCATAGGATATGTTGTTGGCACGGAAGAGGCAGAGTGGACCAGTATAGGCTATACCAGGCTCCGGCGTCAGCTTGGGCGCCAGCCGCTGGTACTCGCAGGTCAGCTTACCGCACATATTGCAGTTTATATCGGCGGGATCGGTCAGGCAGCGGATCGACGTCACTACCAGCACGGCGTCGGCGTCCCGCAGCATCATGGCGTCCCTCTTGAAGAAATCCCACTTCTCGTTTTCGCCCGCCATTTGCTCCACCGACTGGCAGAGGTCCTCGATGTCGCATTCATCGTCAAGGATTTGAACCGTGCATTCTCCCACACCGCCCACGCGGGGAGAGGTGGTGGCGCTTGCCAGCAGCAGGCGCGCCGCGATTTTGGCGGCCTCGCGCCGGTCCTCCTCGTATTGTCTGATACTTCTTTCAACGCTCATCAGTTACCTCCCGCGTAAAGTGTTAAATGGCCAGCCCGTATTTTTTAGCTATGCCGGGATAAGCTGCGTAGGCCGGCTTGAGCATGGGCAGCAGTTTGAGCACCTTGGGCAGGGGTCCCTTGGCCTTGAGCAGCCCCTTGGCCAGGCCTATCGGCATGGTGACCTGTTGCAGCCAGAACTGGTGGCAGGTATCCCCGCTCAGCCACATCTCGATGGTGGGCTTTAAATCGGCCTGCCCACAGATCACCTTCCCCTCCCGCGTCAACCAGATAAAGCCATCCGGGTGATCTATAGTAAACTTGATAACTATGTCGGCCTCTATAAATTTAGGACCAACCGTGGGATCGTTGACCAGTGAATTGAACAGCTCGCCCAGTACCTCGTACATCTTTTCCGTGGTTTCAAATACGGCCATCTGACCTCCTCCTCTGCGAATATTTAAGCGCTCCGGGAATATTACACTAATTGGCGGATCATTTACAAGACTTTATGGAGATAATGGTCCTAAGAAACTGGGCCAGACAAAATGTTTGTTTTGTGGCATTATTAGAACTGGAGGGGTATTATGGTTGAAACAATAGTTATGATTCATGGGATGTGGGGTGGGTCATGGTACTGGGAAAACTACAAGAAGATTTTTGAGGGTAAAGGCTATCGCTGCATTATACCCACCTTACGTTTCCACGATATGGATCCCAAAGCAATTCCAAATCCTGATTTGGGCGCCACCAGCCTGTTGGATTACGCCAAAGACCTTGAGGAAGAAATCCGCAGGCTTGATTCGCAGCCTATTTTAATGGGTCATTCCATGGGCGGACTGCTGGCTCAAATCCTGGGGAGCCGGGGCTTGGCCAAAGCACTTGTCCTGCTGACACCTGCATCACCGGGTGGGATCAATGCGTTAACGCCATCGGTCATCAGGAGTTTCTGGAGCGTATTCATGGGGTATGGCTTCTGGAAAAAGCCGAACCGCCAGACTTTCGATGAGGCAGTCTATTCAATGTTGCAGCTATTGCCTCCTGCGGAGCAGAGGACGGTTTATGACCGGTTTGTCTACGAGTCCGGCCGGGCTGCATCTGAAGTCGGTTTCTGGTTTTTCGATCCGAAGGGAGCGAGCAAAGTTGATGAAAAGATGGTCAGTTGTCCTGTCCTTGTTATAGCCGGTGCCCGGGATAAGATTACCCCGGCTCCGGTTGTCAGGAAAGTCGCTGATAAATATGGGGCCGTCTCAACTTATAAGGAATTCCCCAATCATGCTCACTGGGTTATCGGCGAACCGGATTGGCAAGAAATAGCCAGTTATGTTTCCGAATGGCTGACTCAAGTGCCAACTGGACGTGGGCACTAAAAGCAATTTTCCCCCGCAGCTTGGATGGCGTCCCTGGGGGGATTCGAACCCACGACCCGCTGCTTAGAAGGCAGCCGCTCTGTCCGCTGAGCTACAGGGACTTGTACCGAGTTTAACACAGGAAAACGAGCGGCATCAACAGCCGGTAAGAAGGGGTTGAAGTTATTACGACTCACTGGCAGCCGGCTTGGACTTTTCGGACTCGGTAGCAGCCGGCTTGGATTGTTCAGGTTCCCTGGACACGGTAACCTCTTTTGATGTCTCAGGCACCCTGGCAGGCAACTGCGCATCCGAGGGCCTCCTGCTGTCGGTGACATAAAACCCCGACCCTTTAAAGATAATGGGCACGGGCATGAAACGGCGTTTAGCCTCGCATTTGCACTTGGGGCAGGCCACGACGTTCTCGTCGTCAAACCCCTGCCTGAGCTCAAAACTATTGTCGCACTTCGAGCAAGAATATTGATATATGGGCATGTGTCCCTCCGGGAACTGCTCTGAATTAATTATAAAAATTAGCACTCTTTAAGCTTGAGTGCTAATTTAATATTGTAGTTATATTTTGAAATCCAGTCAAGTATATATGACTGTAAGACTGTTGAAGTTAAAGCGTAATTGTCTCATTTATGGCCATTATTTTCACTTCGGTACCGGGGAAATTCTCACGCACCTTTTTTACGAATGGTGAGACATCCACGGCGGTCGAGATGGGCGGATAGAAGTCGTCCTGGTGATGCGGTATGACCATGCGGGGCCTTAAAACGCGGACGTATTCGAAGGCGATGTCGCAGATATGGCTGTGACCCTGCAAAGGCACCAGCAGCAGGTCAGGCGGATGAGCCGCCAGGCGTTCCAACTCTTCAGGCGGGGACCCGCCGCTGCCGAAATGGTGCATGGTGTAGCCGCCAATGGTGAAACGCCAGCTCAACACCTGTCCGACAGGGTAGCCGCGGTGCATGCCGGATAAACGGCGGTAGCGCGGCCCGATGCGCCATAGGGTGCGGGCCACCAGCGGTATGTCGAACTTCACATGACGGCTGAAAAATGCCTCCGCCCGGTAAGCGCCGAAATTCGCGGCGAAGCCATCGGACCCGACCGTAGTTATGCGGCTGCCGTCCACCCCTTCCCGCATCAACGTTGCGGCAGCTGTCTCCGAGCAATAAACGGTGGACGACCCAGACGCCATGATGGCGGGCACATCGTGAAGATGATCGAAATGGCCGTGGGTTATGAATATCTGCCCCGCGCCGGCAATCTCCGCCGGCTGCATCGATTGTACCGGCCTGGCCTGCGCATTGCGCGAAAGATAAGGATCAATAAGGAATACCCTGTCGCCAACCTCAACCTTGAAGCCGGCGGTGCCCAACCATTGGAGTTTCATGCGGTCCACCTCCTGCCATCGGTAATCATCGCTATATTATACGTTATCTTCACTGCAACAACAGGCTATGCTATACTATGAAACTGCCCGCCAGCTGTAGCGGCAAAAGCGGGTAATATCTAATGTCAGGGCTCGTAGCTCAGGGGTAGAGCGGTCGGCTCATAACCGATTGGTCGCAGGTTCGAAACCTGCCGAGCCCACCATTTATCCCCCCTTCAGATAGCCGAAAGCTGATTTGGCTGCAACCGCGCCATCGCCCACCGCCGCAGCCACCTGGCGCGCCGAGTTTCTGCGTATATCGCCGGCGGCAAATATGCCGGGGAGGGCAGTGCGCATCATTTCGTCGGTGGGAATGTTGCCGGCCTCGTCCAGCCCGATAAATCCCCTGAAGGGGTCGCTGTTGGGTATAAACCCGATGGCCACAAAGACGCCGGCGACTTCGAGACCGCAGGTAATGCCGGTTTTTACGTCCTTTAGCAACAGCCCGCTCAATTTCTCCTCACCCTCAAGCTTATCAACA
>JAPLHM010000086.1 GCA_026389635.1 Chloroflexota bacterium
GGATACCATCGGTGTCCAAAAGCTGGATGGCGCGGTTGCCGATGGACTCCGGGGTCAGCTTGCGCTGGATGTCAAAAGCTATGATATTGCCGGCGTCCGAGACAAACCAGGCGAAGCCCCACTGGGGGATATTGATGCCGATATCTTTTTCCAACAGCTCGTTGTAGTCCTTGTAGAGCGCCTCGTACTCAGCGACCTCGTCCTTCGTTTTGAAGATGGGCATCCTCTTGCAGGCCAGGTTTCTGGTTGTCTCAGCCTGTATTTCAAAAATGGTGCTGATCTCGCCATAACCCAGCACCCGGGCGGGCACCTTGCTTCTTTCGGGCTGCGCCGGGTCCAGCCCCCTTTCAAATTCTTTTAGCAGCTCGATATCTACCTGCACAACGGCCTCCTCTTAAATTATTTCAGCCCCAGGAAGGCCGCCGTATCGCCCAGGGCCCCGTCCACGCCTTCTAATATCTGATAGGCGGTCTTAGTATCGATGATCAGGGGTGGCAATAGCTGGCAGACCCTTTTATCGTTGTTGGCGTAGATGGCCAGTATGCCGTGGTCGTAACAGGACCTGGTCAGTATAGGACCGCAGGCGTCGTTTACCATCTCGATGCCCATCATAAGGCCCAATTGACGCAGCCCGGTGAGTATCGTGGGGTGTTTCTTTTTGAGTTCAACAAAGCCGTCTTTAAAAACTGCAGCCAGCCTGTTGACGTTCTCCAGGAATGCCGGCCTTGACGATTCCTCCAGCACAACGGAGGCCACCGGGCAGCCCACCTCGGCGCCCCCGAAGGTGGAGACGTGGATGAAGGGGTTGTTATGGAAGAAGCTGGAGAACTCCTTGCGGTAACAGGTAGCGCTCATGGGGTAAATACCGCCGGACAGCCCTTTGCCTATGACGATGACATCCGGAACGATGCCGAAATGCTCGATGCCCCACAATTTACCGGTGCGGCCAAGGCCGGTCTGCACCTCGTCGATTATGAGTAATGCTCCCTTATCACTGCAAATCCGGCGGGCTTCAGCGAAAAAATTGGCCTGGGGAACGGGCATGCCCAGTGTAGCGGGTATGGTCTCGAAGATGACCACCGCGGTATCTTTATCCACAGCCCGCTCCAGTGCCTGCACGTTGTCGAAGGGAACCTGCAGGAAGCCGGGAAGGTTGGGTCCGAAGGGGGCCCGGTACTGCTCATCCCCGGTGGCCAGTGCGAAGCCGGTATGACCGTGGTAGCCGCCGACGGCCGAAACAACCTTATATTTGCCGGTGTAGCCCCGGGCCAGCTTGATGGCCACATCTACCGCCTCGCCGCCGCTCACTCCGAAAACCGTGCAGGAGATGTCGCCGGGCATAAGGCCGGCCAACTTCTCCGCCAGCAGTGCGCGCTGTTCGCTTATCAAGTGGTGGTTGCCGATATCCAGTTCCCTGAGGCTGCCCTGCAGGGCTTTGATGACCAGCGGGTTGCGGTGGCCAAGGTTAAAAACGCCGCCGTTGCAGTGGCAGTTGATCAGGCGCTTGCCGCTGGTGGCGTCCCAGACATAGGGGCCTTCCCGCCTGCCGAAGACGAACTCCATGCCATAGGATTTGAATGTCTCAGCCTTGCCTGAAGACACGTAATCGGCAAAACGCCCGACGACGGTTTCCTTGCTGTCCTTACCTATATATTTCATGCAGGCCCTCCTCGTGCGCGCCTCATAGGGAAGCCCGCACCTTAACCTGCGGCAGGGGAAAGCTGCCGATCAGTAAGTGATAAGTATCAGGGCGTCAGCACCAACGTGTGCGCAGCCGAATTATTGACCTGCTCCCTGGTCCAGGGCATGGGGTGGTACTTGATGTTGAGCCAGGAGTTGATCATGTCCCCGTACCATTTGCTGGCCGGGTTGCCGCTCTGTCCCGTGGCATTCATGCTGACGCTGTTGCCCACGTCGCTCCAGTCGATAATCATGCGCATGGAGGGCATGGTGCGCACCTGGAAATCGCCCTTATCGATGGTCCAGCGGTTGCAGTTCACTGCGTCGGTGCTGCCGCTTGCCGGGTAGGGCCCCTTGTTGACGAGCGATTCTATGGGCGCTATGCCGCTGGCGCCGAGCGGGTTACTGACGAAGGTGGCGGTATGAAGGGCGCCCCATTTCCAGAGGTTACGGTCGGGTCCCAGGGCCGCCACTGTTGCGTCATAGCCTTCCTTGAAGGACCTGGCCAGCAGGTCATCGCGCGTCTCCACCCTGTCGCCGGTCGATGGATCATCCCACCATTTGTCGCCAGGGTTCTTGA
>JAPLHM010000341.1 GCA_026389635.1 Chloroflexota bacterium
ACCACCATGTTCTGCGACCTGTCGGATACCGTTGGCACGGGCAGCCCGGGTGAGAATACCTGGATACTCAAGGCGCTGGTGGAAGAAGGTCCGGACCTCGTTTCATATATCCCGGTCAGGGACAGCCAGGCGGTGAAAGAACTCTGGGACGTGCCGTTAAATCAGACGGTCACACTACCGGTCGGCGGCAAATTAGATAGAATATATAATAAGCCGTTTGAATTCACCGGGGAGGTTATATTCAAGGGCGAGGGCCGGGATGGGACCATCAGGTCCTCCGGCAAGGTTGTGGTCCTCAAACATAAAGGAGTGCACCTGATCTTAACCGACTTCCCGCCCCTGACGTATTTCCCCGACTTTTTCACCAGCCTGGGACTCGATTTGTGGAAGGCCGACATCGTCGTAGCCAAAAACCTCTTTCCCTTCCGTATAAGGTTCCTGCAATATAACCGCAAGACCTTCAACGTGGTCAGCGCGGGCACCACCAATATCGACGTGTTTTCCATCAAGTACAATAATATCTCCAGGCCCATTTACCCGCTGGACCCGGTAGATTCCTGGCAATGGAAAAAATGGTAAACGGCATAACGAATTATGAAGGTGACCGATATGAGCAAAGATAATAACGCATCGGCAGATATGACGGTACCGGCGGCAGTTAAGAAATGGAACTGGGGCGCCTTCATCTTGAGCTGGATATGGGGCCTGGGAAATAAAACCTACATTGCCCTTTTATGCCTCATCCCCGTGGTAAACCTGGTGATGATATTTGTCCTGGGGGCTAAAGGCAGCCAGTGGGCCTGGAAGAATAAAAATTGGGAGAGCGCAGAGCAATTTACCAGGACACAGGGGATGTGGACGGCTTTCGGCCTGGGGCTCTTAGCCGGCTATGCCATCGCCCTGATCCTCATAGTTGTTGCGCTGGTAGTAACCTTCAATAACGTGTTCATGTAGCCGGGCTGCAGGACACAACGACCGGACAATAAAGTAGTCTAATCCATGCCATCAGAAGACATCGTAGGCGGCACTCTGCGCGCATGGCCGTGTAGCCAAGCAACGGTGATAGTGGCGTTTGGCAGGACTCGCGATGGGCAATTCTAAAGCCGATTTGGTGCTGCGCAACGCCGGCGCCATCACGCTTGACCCGCGCCGCCCGCAGGCCAGGACCATCTACGTCCGGGGCGGCCATATCCTCAAGGTCAGCAGCAAGGACGTGGACCCTGACCTGGCCGGGGCCGCAACTAAGTTCATCGATTGCCGGGGCAGGACGGTCATCCCGGCATTCCACGATGCGCACTGCCACGTGGAGGCCTACGCCGAGAGCCTGCTCAACATCGACCTCAGCCCGGCCTGCGTCAAATCTATCGAAGACATCGTAAACAGGATCAAGGAGGCAGCCTCGGCTTTGCCTGCCGGCACATGGATAAGGTGCGCCGGTTACAACGAGTTCTATCTGGCAGAGAAGCGGCATCCCACCGCACGCGATCTCGACCGCGCCACAGTTGATCACCCTGTAAAGCTGACGCAGCGCAGCGGGCACGCGCACGTGCTCAACAGCGCGGCCCTGGCGCTGGCGGGCATCACTGGACAAAGCGAGGAGCCGTCCGGCGGAATGATCGAGCGCGACATGGAGACAGGTGAGCCTAATGGACTGCTATTCGGCATGGGTACCTGCCTGTCTGAAAAAATACCCCCGGTTGGTGACGCCGAACTCGAAGGGGCCATGTCCCGCGCTGGCCGCACACTGTTGAGCATGGGCATTACCACGGCGCAGGACGCCTCGCCGGGCAACGGGCGTGAGTGCTGGACCAGGTTCCTCGACTGGAAGAGACGGGGTGTATTCCTGCCGCGCATCATCATGATGTCCGGTGCAGAAGAGGCAGCCCACTTTCACGGCGGGCAAACGCCGGAGGAAAGCGAAACGGGGTTGCTCAGGGGTGCGGTCAAGATCATGCTGGACGAGGTCAGGGGCAGCCTCAACCCTTCGCAGGCGGAGCTTAACCGCCTGATGCTGGAGATCCACGGGCGGGGTCAACAGGTGGCCATCCATGCCGTCGAGGAGACTACTATTGACGCCGCCATCACAGCCATAGAACAGGCAATGAAACATCGGCCGCGCAAAGATAGCCGGCATCGCCTCGAGCACTGCTCGGTGTGCACTCCCGAAGCCGCGGCCAGACTGTCACGACTGGGGGCGGCCGCAGTGACCAACCCGGCCTTCATCTATTACAGCGGCGAGCGCTACCTGTCTACTCTGCCGCGGGAGCAGTTAAGGCGCCTCTACGCCATCAAAACCATGCTCGGGGAGGGACTGAGGGTGGCGGCAGGGTCGGACGCCCCGGTGGCCGGGCCAGACCCTCTCAAAGGCATCTGCGCCGCCGTCACGCGCCGCGCTGAAACGGGACAGGAGATCACGCCCGGCGAGGCCATCTCCGCACTGGACGCGCTGAGGCTTTATACGGTCAATGCCGCTTACTCGTGCTTCCTTGAAGGTAAATCAGGAAGTTTATCCAAGGGTAGATACGCCGACCTGGTAGTGCTCAGTGGGGACCCGCTGCAGGCAAATCCGGCGGAACTGAAAGACCTGAAGGTAGAGACGACCCTGATGGATGGTAAGGTAGTCTACGGCGAAGCTATTTAAGCTATTATCCCCTCTGCCACGTATCTCTCGAACTTATCATCATGCATGCCCAGTATATCGACGAAAACGCGCCGGTTATGCTCGCCCAACAGCGGCGCCGCTTTGTTGTATTGAGGCGGGGTTGTGCTCAGCCTGACAGGGTTGCCATCCGCCCTTCTCAAGCCCAAAACGGGATGCTCCAGTTCTATCAAGAAACCACGTTCATTCAGATGAGGGTCATCTGCCAGGTCCCGCGCGTCGTTCACGGCCGCTGCCGGCACGCCGGCAGACTGCAGCGCCTCCATCACCTCCCGCGGCGTGTGCTTCATCGTCCACCCTTCGATAAGGCAGTCCAGCTCCTGTGCATGCTCAAGGCGGGACACGATGGAAGCGAACTTATCCTGCCGCGCCAGTTGGGCCCGGCCCATGCCATTGCACAGCGACTGCCACTCCTCCTCGGAAAATACCGCAATAACGCACCAGCGGTCCTCACCTTTGCAGCGGTAGCAGCCATGCGGGGCGGCCTGCCCCCATTCCGACTTATTTCCCGCGGGCTCCGCCACGCGGCCGTTGACGGAAAGGTCCAGCAACGCCGGGCCAAGCATGCTGCAGGCGGCCTCAAGCTCGGAAATATCGACGTATGCGCCCTGACCCGTCTTATCCCTGCGGCGCAGGGCGGTAAGGGCTGCCAGCGCCGCGTAAAGGCCGGAAATGTGGTCGGCATAGGCGAACCCGATGCCACACGGTCTGCCCTCCCGGTAAGAGGTGAGCTTTGTCAGGCCGGAGAGCGCCTGCACGGTCGGACCCAGGGCGGTATAGTTGCGCCACGGCCCGCTGTGCCCGAAACCGGACAGGCTGACCATCACAATATCAGGCTTGACCAGCTTCAAATCCCGGTAGCCCAGACCCCAGCCGTCCATCACGCGGGGGGTGAAATTCTCCATCACCAGGTCGCATTTGCCGGCAAGCTCCAGCGCAAGTTGCCGGGCCTCCGACCTGCTCAAATCCAGCGTTATGCCGAGCTTGTTGCGGTTCCAGTTAGCGAAGTAGCCCGTGTCATTCTGTTCGGCGCCCGTGGCGGTGAGCTTCGACTGAACTTTGATGACCTCCGCGCCGAAGTCGGCCAGCAGGCGCGTGGCATATGGCCCGGCCAGCATCCAGGTGAAGTCAAGAATGCGTATGCCGCGTAGGGGCGTACCTTCAGGTGCGCCCGCGTCGGCAAAACTGATAACCGGCCGCGGTACTTTGAACCCTCCGGGCTTCAACGGATGCTCCGCCTTCACGAAATAACCCCGCTCCCTGAGCTGTTCATTATCCATCACATCGCGAAGCGAGTTAACCGCCGCCCAGGGGAAGCGCATATCCCGGCCCAGCCGGAAAACCTCCCCCTTATCCTGCAGGCAGGTCCAGGAACTTATAATCTCCTGTATCTTGCCGGTATGCTGCCTGCGGAAGTCCGCATCACGCCAGGAGGGATGCTCCAGACCGTCTGCCATATCCTTGCTGCCGAGCAATTCCACCAGCGTGTCCCACTCACGGCTGAAGGTCAGCAGCGCGTGGCCATCGTGACAGGGGAAAATGTCGGACGCGGCGTTCCACTGCAGGCTGCCTTGCCTGGCGGGCACGGTCTTTGCATAGAAATACTGCACCAGCACGTGCTCCAGTGCGGCCGCCGTTGCTTCCTGCAGGGAGATGTCGATGTGCTGTCCCCTGCCCGTCAGTTCCCTGCAGCGCAGGGCCAGCAGTATGCCGCAGGCGGCAAAGAGCGAAGCGGTGTAATAAGGCTGGTCGCCGTACGGCTTGAGCGGAGGATTGCCCGGGCGGCCGCAGACGTACATCTGGCCGCCGCTGGCCGCGGCGATGAGCGCGGAGGATTTATACTGGGCGTAAGGCCCCGACTGGCCGAAGCCGGTCACCGATGCCATAATCAGGCCGGGGTTGGCCGCCGAAAGCTCGCTGTAGCCCAGGCCGATGCCCTCAAGGTAGCCGGGCCGGAAAGATTCTACTAACGCATCGCTGGAGGCAGCTAATTGAAGTAATTTTTGCCTGTCCTGCCCGTTTTCCGGATCCAGCGTGATACTGTTCTTGCCCAAATTATGATACCAGAATGAAAGGCTCCCATCTGCGCCAGGCTGATCATTTACAAAAGGGCCGGTCTGCCTCGAGGGGCAGCCACCCGGGGGCTCAACTTTGACGACTTCGGCGCCCATGTCTGCCAGCAGTCTGGAGCAAAATCCGGCCGAGTCTTCGGCCAGGTCAAGGATGCGTATGCCGGACAGCGGAGCGGAATATGCTGAGGAAGAGGACATCGTGTCCTAATTATGTCATTGCGAACGAAGTGAAGCAATACTGCCAGGACACGTCATTGCGGGCTCTTTCCTAACACTGTCATTGCGAGCCCGAAGGGCGCGGCAATCTCGTAGTTTAGTGGTGGCCTGCCATTAGATTGCTTCGTCGCTGTGCTCCCCGCAATGACATTTTTGGGAGACACAAATACAGCAGTTTACTATCAGTCAGACGAGGGCAGCGCCTTGGGCTTCTGCAACTCCATCTCTTTGCCGTCGCAGGTAACAGTGCCCTCCCCTGCCTTGGTGCACAGCACCTCGCTCCCGCAGACCTCGCACTTGAATCTCTTGCCAAGCTGGTTTGCCATCTTAATCTCTCCTGTAAAGGTCTAAACCCTCTTACTTCTTCTGTTCCATGGGCTGCCCGCAGCAGGTTACCTGTCCGTTGCCGCCCTTGGTCACGATGAACTCGGAGCCGCACTTGCTGCAGATGTATTTCTTGCCGATCTGGTTGGCCATTGTAAAATCCCTCCGGACTATTATTTTAGTATCAATGTGAGCTTGATGCAAAACGGAGCTACAGCTCCATCTCGTGGAAATCAGCGGCCACCACCAACCGCGCAGCCGTCATCTTCTGCACCTCCTGCGGGGTTACACCGGGTATCGCCTCTTTGAGCAGCAACCCTTCAGGAGTCACTTCGATAAGGGCATAGTTGGTCACGATCACATCCACGCACCCCATAGCTGTCAGCGGGTAGGTGCACGCGTCCAGTATCTTGGGCTCGCCGGCCGGTGTGAAGTGCTCCATAGCCACGATCAATTTGGCGGCGCCCACGGCGAGGTCCATGGAGCCGCCGATGTTGCCCGTTTTGCCCAGGCCGCGGGCCGGATTGTTCCACCCGGCCAGGTCGCCCCTGGCCGACACCTGCAGGGCACCCAGCACCGCCACATCCATGCGCCCGCCCCTTATCATGGCGAACGATGTCTCAACGTTAAAATAACAACTGCCCGGCATCTCGTGTACAAACTGGCAACTGGCGTTGATGCGGTCCTGGTCCTGCTCCCCCTCCTCTGCCAGTGGTCCGCACTTGAGCATGCCTATCTCTGACTGGATGATGATATCCCTCCCTTCTATCCAGTTGGAGACCAGCGTCGGTATGCCGATCCCCAGGTTGACATAGCAACCATCCTCCAGCATGTTGGCTATGCGCAGGGCAATCATCTCACGCTCCAGCGGAGGCGTCTCGGGTACGACAACTTTATTCATCTTGCTCATATCAATCCCCGGACTATAGAATCTTATACCGACGCCTGGTGAAACTCGGGCCTGCCTGTCTCGACCACACGCTTCACGAATATGCCGGGTGTATGTATGCAGTTGGGGTCGAGTTCCCCCGCTTCCACCAGTGTCTCCACCTCGGCGATAGTCACCTTCCCGGCCATGGCCATGGCGTTGTTGTAGTTCTGCGCCGTGTAGCGGTAGACAAGGTTACCCTCGCGGTCGCCCTTCCAGGCATGTACGAAGGCAAAGTCCACCGGCAGGGCCAGTTCCAGCAGGTTTTCCACGCCGTTGAATACCCGCACCTCTTTGCCTTCTGCAACAACCGTTCCCACGCCTGCCGGCGTATAAAATCCGGGTATCCCCGTACCGGCGCAGCGCAGTTTCTCGACAAAGGTTCCTATGGGGTATATCTCAAGCGCTATCTTACCGTTGCGCACCGCCTGCTCGAAGGCGTGCTGGCCACCCTTGCTGGCCGAGCGCGGGAAGGGATAATTACATATAGCCCTCTTTATCTGGCCGTTGACCACGAGTTCCAGCATCTCCTCGTTGCCCGTCCCCACCTGTTGCGCCACCACGGTCAGGTTTTTAACACCTTTTTTAGCCAGCGCCAGTGTCAGGGCGGCCGGCTTTCCGGCGGAAAAGAAACCGCCGAAGGCGATGACCGCGCCGTCAGGTATGTCTTCAATAGCTGATTCGACTGAAGTGTAGCTCTTGTCCATAAGTTACCACCCGTATATCAGATTATTGTCTGCACCAATATACTGTTACTTAGCTTGATCGAGCGCATCGACCAAAGGTAGTATCTTCTCATCATAGTAGGCCTGTGCCTCATTTTTATCGATTATGGCCTGCTTCTGCGATTTATACCCGGCCGACTTCTGCGGATCTTTGGCCATACTGGCCTTCTCCAGCGCCGTGAGTCTGAATAGGTCCTGCTCCGGGTATCTGGCAGCTACCCCTTCCAGGAGGCTTACTGCTTTTTCAGTGTCCTTTTTCTGGTAGGCTGCCATACCAGCGTAAATTTGATATTCGGGCACTGACGGTTTCATTGAATAGGCCTTTTCGGCATACTGGACAAAGGTATCGACTTTTGACAGCCGGAACGATTTATAGGCCACAAGGAACTGGACATTGGCATCCTCCCGGTATTGCCCGGCAAGACTGATATACTGCTGCAGCTTTTCTGCCTTGCTGATCAACCTGTTATCGATCTGCGCGGCTTTCTCAATGACGGGATCGATCGGTGCAGCGGGCATGAAAAGATCCGGCTTCCTGGAAAAGTCGTTATAGTAATGATAAATGTTCTGCCGCGCGGTAAAATACGGCCCCACAGCCATAAAGAAACCGTCAGTATTGGTATCGAATACCATCGTCTGTGATGCTTCCCAATTGCAGACAGCATAGCTTGTTCCGCACCAAGAGTAATCGATGCCTTCCGGACCAATAGTGGCGCGCACAAAATTCACCGCGTCTTCCACGCTGTATTCAGCTTTCGCGGGAAAGACCGCGGACACAGCTTCACGGTCAGAATTGTAACCGCTAATATTGTACGATCCCTTCTGCTGGCTCGCCAATCTCTCATCATATAGACGATTGAAGTTCCATAGGATAGAACCCTTCAACTCGTTCTTAGCCCAGGCGGTGGGAGTAAGCTCAACTGTAGCCCCCCTCCCTGCATCCAAATCGCTCCACACACAGCCGTAGGCTCCAACAGTAGGATATTTATCAAAGAAAGGGTAAATATCATCTAACGTTGAGCACTCCTCCATTATCATACGTATGAGGTAAGGGAGGCTGAAGCCGTCCGGGTTCGGACTCTTAATACTCAGTACCTCCTCGCCAAAAGATAGACCCTTGCTGTTATAACCCGTTTCTACACCCATATAGAGGGGTTGGTCCATGTGGGTAACTTCGTTGAGCCCTTTAGCCTTGTGCCTGACTATCACGGTCATCCTGGACAACTCTTCACCGCCCCAGGCCGCGGTATCGTTATTGCGCCCCTGGATAATGGACCCGCCCTTTCCGCGCATCAGCACGCCTGTGCAACCCATGGCCTGGCCGGCATCGTAAAATAGACTGACGGTGACGACTGCATCGTAGGACAGCCCCGACCCGTCGGAAACGCCCCGCATTTCATCCTGGTATTTTTGCGGCAGCCTTGCAGCCATCTGGCGGGCCTGGTATTTAATCAACCCGACCAGCGCAGGGTAAGGTACGCCCATCTCGTCCGCATTCCATTTAAGTATCTTAATCATCGAATCCATACCGCTTACAATTTCCGGCCGTAATAATACGCCGTATTGCAATCCCATCTCATAATAATCTCCTTCCGCCTCCATCATGGGAACGACACCGGGATAGCGGTAGATTACACCCTCGTGGAAAGTCGACTTGACTCCCGATGTTACTACCTGCTTGTCATACCCCGTAACTTTGATGTAACCTGGAAAAGCAGTCAGGTCCGCGACATATACTGCCAGGACAATGATTCCCAGCGCCACTCAACCCAATATGCCCCAGAGTACTGTCCGTTTAGACTGCTTCTTCATCTGACTCGCCCTCCCTTTTCTGCACCTCTACTACAAGCTTAATAGCCTGGCGGCGTTGAGACCCAGCCATTTCTCCTTGACCTTTTCCTTGAGCGGCAGTGCATTGAGCTCGTCGATGCAGCGCTGCCAGGGTATCATGTCGTCGGTGGCGAAGAGCACCCTGTCCTGCAGCAGGCTGTTGCCGTAGACCATCAGCGGGTCCCAGCCTGTGCCCGGCATGCCGATATACTTGGGCGATACCGCACCGATCTCGATATAGACGTTCTTGTGTTTCCAGGCAACCGCAACCATCTCCGTCACCCAGGGCCAGCCGCCGTGATTGCCAACGATCTTCAAATCGGGGAAATCGCAGGCCACATGGTCTATATAAATGGGACGGCTGAACTCGATACTGCGGTCGGTGGTGAAATTGATGGACGCGTGGAAGGTCACCGGGATGCAAAGTTCCTGGCATTTGGCATAGACCGGATAGAACCTCCTGTCGGTGGGATACATCCGCTGTGCCCAGGTCTGGGTATTGAGCCCGCTGAAGCCGCGCTCTTTGACCTCGCGCTCGACCGTCCCAGCCATATCCATGTCCTCGAGGGGATTAATAGTAAGGTAATACCGGGGGAACTTTTTCGGGTACTTTTTGGCGATGCGGTAAACCGCGTCGTTTTGCTTTTTATAATCCCCCAGTGCCCACTCTGCCTGCAGCACGGCGTAATCGACGCCGGCATCGTCCATGGCCTTAACCATGTGTTCCGGTGTTACGCTCAGCATAAGTTCGGTTTCGTAGGCGGATTCGATATAGCCGCGCATGAAGCTGTTGGGGAAGACGCGCTTGGCTTCCTCAGGGTCCATCCACTCGCTGACCGGCGCTGTGACGCGGAAATCTATGATCATCTCGCTGCTCCTCGCCCGGTTATTTCTGTTTTGTCTTGTCCAGCGCCGCCTTAGCCCGTATGGCGGCCTCCATGCCCGTCAACGTGAGTACCACGTCGTGCGCCTCCATCTCCATCTGCTGTTCATAGTCCTGGTAAGTCCCGTAATGGAGCTGGCGTTTGGCTAATTTTATGGACAAAGGCGAATTTGCCGCAATTCTATTTACCAGGTCCATGGCCACGCTGTCCAGTTCTTCCGCCGGCACCACCCGGTTGACCAGTCCCCACTGTTCGGCGGTGAATGCATCGATCCTCTCGTTGGAGAATATCATCCACTTGGCCCTGCCGATGCCCACCAGCAGCGGGAGCAGTTTGGTGCCTGCGTTGGTCACGCCGGCCCCCACGTTGGTTTCGGGGAAACCGAACCTGGTACCCTCGGCCGCTATACGTATATCGGCGCTCATGGCCCACTCGCAGCCCGCCCCCAGCGCGTATCCATGTACGGCGGCCACGATGCATTTCTCCATGTTGAGCATGATGCGCGTGGTATCCTGCAACGTCTCGACATGCCTGAGCAGGTCTTCGACTGCTATGCCAAACGGGCTCTCCGAGAGGTCGTCGCCTGCGCAGAAGGCCCGCCCCTCGCCTTTAATTACCACCCCTTTAACGCCCGTATCCAGCGCCGCCTCGGCCAGGGCCTGGTGGAAATCCCTGGTCAACTGCACGTTGATAGCGTTCAGCACCTTTGGGCGGTTTAGCTTGATGACCGCTATGCCCTCGACTTTCTCGTAGATTACAGTCTCAAATACCATGTTTCCCCTCCTCAGGTTATCACTTGAGTTTCCAAACGGGCTGCCTCTTTTCAAAGAAGGCCGTGATGCCCTCCCTGGTATCGTCCATCTTGAGAATGGGTCCGGTGATGGTTTTAAAGAGGCTGAGGCTGTCCTCCAGCGACATATACCTGGTTCTCTTATTTAGCTCCTTGCAGGCCCTTAGCGCCACAGGGCCGTTGCCGCAAATCTTACCGGCCAGGGCAGCGGCTGTGGACATCAGTTCGTCCGGTGGTACCAGGCGGCTGACCAGCCCGACCCGGTAGGCCTCCTGGGCGCTCAGCCTGTCGCCGGTCATGAGCGCCTCCATGGCCGTGGAGGCCGGTATCATGCGCGACAGCATGATCGAGGCGTAGGCGTCCACCGTGTTAAGCTTCTGGTCCGGCGTGCCCAGTGATGCCTTCTCCGATGCGATCCTGATATCACAGCACAGCGCCAGCGTGAACCCGGCGCCCAGACAGTAGCCGTTGATGGCCGCAATAAGCGGTTTTTTGATATTGGCCAGCTGCCAGTCGTAATCGGCCTCCCAGTTAACACCCAGGTCTATATGTTCAGGGTCGGTCAGGTCGGCCCCCGCGCAAAATGACCTTTCCCCTGCCCCGGTAACTATGCCCGCGTAAAGGTCGCCATCGGCATCGAAATCGTGAAGCGCCTTGATCAACTGCCGGCTGAGCTCAACGCTCATGGTGTTGAGCGGGGGCCGGTTCAGCGTGATATAGGCAATATGATCCTTCTTCTCGTATATGAGAATAGGCATCGATTTCTCCTTGCCGCACAGGCGGCCAGTCCGGATTTATCTCACTCCCCGTGCAGGGGTTCAGGTGCGCCCGCTATCTGGCGGGTCTGAAAACCCGCCCCCACGTTTAGGATTGTTACAGAATGACCTTTTTATCTTTGAAGTTGCCGATATCTTCCCAGGTGTAGCCAAGTTCCAACAGCACCTCCTCTGTGTGCTGGCCGAACTCGGGCGCGCCGAAGGGCGTGCGCTCGGGTGTACCCTTGAGCTGGATGGGGCAGCGGATACCTTTAACTTTACCGTAGCCGAAATGATCGTACTCTACGATGTAACCGTTCTCTATGGCCACAGGATCTTTGATAACCTCGGTGGGGGTCTGCGCCGGCGCCCAGATCAGGCCGTTCTCATCAAACCTGGGAGCGAAGTAGTCACGCGGTTGCTTAGAAAACTCGGCATCCAGCAACTTGATCAGCTCGCCGCTGGCCTTGCACCTCTCGCCGTGGGTGGGATACCTGGTAAGCCAGTCTTCCCTGCCCACGCTTTTACATACGCCCGGCCAGAAGCGGTCGGTCTGCAACATCTGGAACATGAACCACTTGTCGTCCGCAGCCGCGTAGGTGGTGTACAGCGGGTTGCCCTGGGTCAGGCGTGATACCCTGCCCAGCTCCATGTTGTAAACCAGCGCCCCCTGTATGTCGATACCTGCGATCCACATCCCGTTGCCGTAAAGCGATAGCTCGACCAATTGGCCTTTGCCGGTCTTCTCCCTGGAATAAAGCGCCAGGGAAATAGCGCCCAGTGCGAAAACGCCGCTGGTATTGTCACCCATCGCGCCTCGCAGAGGGACGGCCGGCGTGCCAGGCTCGCCCATGGTGGACATGATGCCTGAGCGCGTCCAGAAAGCGGTCTCATCAAAGGCCTGCCAGTCCGCTCCGGGACCTTTCGAACCGTAGCCCGTGATGTTACAGTAGACCAGTCGCGGGTTCAACTTGTTGAGCGTATCATAATCCATCCTGGCCCGCTTGAGTGTTGAAGGCCGCAGGTTGCCCAGGAAGACATCGGCCTGTCCCACCATTTTGTGCATGATCTGTCGGCTCTCTTCCTGCTTGAGGTCGAGCGTGATGCATCGCTTGCTGCGGTTGGCCATTTCCCACATCCAGTTATACCCGATATCCAGCTCCGCAGGCAGTACACCCGATGAGAACATTGCCCTTAACGGAT
>JAPLHM010000065.1 GCA_026389635.1 Chloroflexota bacterium
GCTGACATTGACCGGTTCGCCCACTTTCACGTTGTTGGGCGTGATGGTCAGGTTGCTTACGGAGAACTTGGGCATGCCCATCTGCTGATAAGGAGGTTGCTGCATGCCCGTCTGCTGATAGGGCATTCCCTGCTGCCCGGCGGGTTGCATGGGAGGATACATGCCCTGCGGCGCCTGCGGCGTCATAGGGGGCTGGCCCGGCTGCTGCATGCCCGGCGCAGGTGGAGGCATCATGTGCGGCATGGGAGGCGGTGGCTGTTGCATACCAAATGGCATGCCCGGCTGGCCTCCCTGACCGGGGGACATGGGCGGCTGCATAGCGCGGCCCGGCTGAGGCGGCATACCCTGCGGCATACCCTGCGCGGGGGGCTGTCCCGGGTATTGCTGGCCGGCCTGCGGCATATGAGGCTGAGCAGGATACTGCGGACCCTGCATTGACGGCGGATGCATGCCCTGCTGCGGCGCCGGGCCCATGCCCGGATGTCCCTGCTGCGGGAACGGCGGCGGCATCCCGGGTTGGGACTGGAAGGGGGGCTGCATCCCCATCGCCGAAGGCGGCTGACCCGGCTGCTGCATGCCCGGCGGCATGCCAGGCATGGACATATCGTAAGGTGAAGCGGGTGCCCCCTGCATGCCCATAGGCATGCCATCCGGCATACCCGGCATACCCGGCCTCGGCGCCTGGCCGAAGAACGGGGACGCGTCGGGGGCGCCCAACAGGCCGGGTTTGCCCTTACCCTTGCCTTTTGGCTGCTTTTTACCTTGATCAGGCAGGGCGCCGGGTACCTTGCCTTTCTTGGACGGCTTGGTAACCACCAGTACGATCAGCATCACGATAATGCCCAGGACAATCCCGAAAAATCCCCACAGGTAGGGGGGGAACATGTCGAAAAAGGAGCCGCCCTTGACCGTGGTGGAACCTGGCAGGCCGGTAGTGTTGTCCGCTGCCGTATATACCGCCGGCAATACGGACGGCCCGTCATGTAGCGGGCTGCCGATGCTAACTCCCCGGCCCATAGATAAATGGCTGTCCGCATTTACGCTAAACGGCAGGATGACAGCTGCCAATATCAGCAGCGCAATCGGTAACGATATCAGCATCCTTCTCATTAATATGTAGCCTCCAATAAATTTACCGCATGCAACCTGTTAATACTCTACTCTAAAATTAAGTGTAAATCAATAGTGATTAACTGCCGCCGCCATTTTCAATCTCATGCAGGCGCTCTTCGTCCATCCCGAAGTAATGCGCTATCTCATGCTTGACCGTCCTCACGATCTCACGCTTTATTTCAGCGGCGGAGCCGCACTGCGCCTCCAGCGGTTTCTGGAAGATGGTTATCCTGTCCGGCAGCGCCAGGTTGTAACCCTGGTCGCGATGGGTAATAGGTGTTCCCTCGTATAACCCCAGGAGTTCGTACCTGCCCTTGAGTCCGACGCTCTTCAACTGCTCCCTGCTGGGCCAGTCCTCCACGAAGATTTCGACGTTGTCCAGCAGTTCACTGAATTCCTGCGGCAGGCCGGATACTGCCCCGCATTTAACAATGCCCAGACGTCATATTGACGATCGAAGGCATATAGGGCTAAAATTCTGTCTACTATGAGATCTGTAACCCGCTATAACCCACAGGACATCGAACAGAAATGGCAGGATAAATGGGCCCGGGACCGCCTCTATGAGGTGCGGGAGGACGATCCAAGGCCGAAATTTTACGCGCTGACCATGTTCCCCTACACCTCGGGTGACCTGCATATCGGTCACTGGTACGCACTGGCCCCTTCGGACGTGTATGCAAGGTACAAGACGATGCGGGGTTTCAACGTCCTGCACCCCGTCGGCTTCGACGCCTTCGGACTGCCGGCCGAGAACAAGGCCATCGCCACCGGCGTAAACCCGGCCGAATGGACCATGAAAAATGTCGAGAATATGCGCCGCCAATTGAAGACTATCGGCGCTATCTATGACTGGAGCAGGGAGGTCATAACCTGCCAGCCTGAATACTATAAATGGACCCAGTGGTTTTTTCTCAAGCTGTACGAGGCCGGACTGGCCTACCGCGGCAGGGCGGCGGTGAACTGGTGCCCGCAGTGCCAGACCGTGCTGGCCAATGAGCAGGTGATAGGAGAGGGCCTGTGCTGGCGCTGCGACAGCGCGGTCGAGAAGAAGCAGCTCGA
>JAPLHM010000170.1 GCA_026389635.1 Chloroflexota bacterium
GCCGGCGGGGGCGCAGCCTGACCTTATCCCCCGTAAGCAGGGGTTGTCGTTTCAGGAACTCGAAGATGTTGGATCCTGGCAAATTTCAAGCTCTGTCAGGGCGGACAGCGCCGCCTCCCTGATCCTGTTTTCGTGTGATGTTGTAAGCGTGTTCAGGGCGTCCCTGGCTTCCTGGCCTCCGATCTTCCCCAGGGCTGCGATGGCAGCTTCCTGCGCCTCGTGATCATCGTCGTTCAATAAATTCAGCAGGCCGGGAACGGCTTCCTCGTCCCCGATCTCGCCACAGGCACGGGCTGCCTCGAAGCGGAACTGCGAATTGCTGCTCCGCAGCTCTTCAGTCAGGAAGTCCAGCCAGCGGGGATCGCAATTGCACCCCATAGCGAAGATGGCGCCGGCCTTGAGCAACGGGTCATCGCTGTAATAGTAGTCCTCTATGTAGCTTGCCACGACCTCCTGCCGGAAAGGGGCTATGGACTCCAGTACCCTTTTCCGCAGGGGACCGGGTTGAGGCGGATCCTCCAGGACTTCAAGCAGCGCATCAAATATCTGGTCACCCACTGCCGCGGGCAATTCCCCCAGCTCAGCCATGAGGGCAAATTTTCCCATCACTTGGGCGGCGGCCTCCCTTACATCCGGCGAGTCGTCCGTTTTAAGCGTCCTGATCACCGGCAGGGCGAAAGTGAACTTGTCTTCAAGCTCCAGCCCCTCAAGGGCCTTGATGCGTATATCTGCGTCAGGATCGTCGAGGCAAAAATTAAATATCCCCGTGAAATCCAGCCGGGCATCGTCCTCGCCCAGACTATACAGTTTAGATATCAGCAATAATCGTCGGTCCGGCGCAGCGCTGCCCCAGGCTTTCTTGAATTGCGGCAGTTCATCATCGTTCAAATCAGACAGTCTGGCCAAATCAGAGAGCCGGATATCCTCGCCCGAATAGAGGGTTTGCGCAATGATTTCACTCAGGGGACGCCGTGGTTCACTCATTAATCCTCCTCTTCCTCGTCGTCCTCGAATTCACCTTCATCCTCCGGGGGCGGCCACACGGGGCGGGTGTAACGGTCGATATATTCACCCATCGCCTGGGCTGCCAGCCGCTTCATCTGCTGATCCGACTCCTCGGCTATTTTGACGAGTTCGCTCAGCTCGATCTCTATTTCGAGTACCTGCAGCAGGACCTTCAAAACAGCCAGCGCAGCCTTGGGATTGGGTATGCGGGTGGTGTAAGAGGGGACTTCCCCCAGCAGGCAGATGCCTTCCATGGAGCGCTCTTTGGCAACCCCCAGCAGCAGGCCGTTCAGTCCCGCGATCTGCAGACGGCCGCGCAGCACAACGTCGTACTTTTTAAGGAAGGCAACTAATGGCGCGTCGGTGGCTACTCCCCATACTTTGGGCTGCTCGGTGTGGTGGATCTTGGCAATGGCGGCCGCGAATGTGTAGACCCGCTGCACTTTAAATTTCTTGGCTATATCAAGAATAAAGTTGGCCAGGTCATAACCTTTATAGGCGGGCTGCTCGTCGCTGATGAAAAAGAGGATGTCTTTTTTGCCGGACGCATTGTGCCAGTAGAAGAACTTGCCCTCGGGAAACTGCGGCGCCTCGACGATGTTGTCCTTAACCATCACGCCGATAGGATCGAAGAAGGTGAAGGGCTCGATCTCCCCGATCTCCTCTGCCTCAAGCTTCTCCCGCAGGTAGCGCGTCAGGATGAGGGCAAGGTTGCCAATGCCCGGCCATGCCGCCAACAGGTCACAGGCCTTTGGCCGTGGCTCTTTATGAAAATTGACCAATTTTTTCATTGCGCTATTTAGCCGAGACTGAGATCGAGGGGCAACAGATGCTGGGCGTATTCACGTACCCGGCAATCCAGCGGGAGTCGCTCCCCACGGCCATGACCTCTTTTAACAGTTGATAGACGTTGCCGGAAACCATGGTATCCTTGACCCTGCCGGTTATTTCACCATTATCTACTTTATAGCCCAACAGCACATTGCCGCTGAAATCCCCGTTGAGGATATTGCCCTGTTCGGCGCCCATCAGTTGCTCGATGATTATCCCCTCTTTCATATCCTTTATCATGTCCGCCAGGGAAACCTTCCCGCCTTCGATCACGAGGGCATGGACCGATGGTGAGGGCATTCCGCCTCCGCGGCTGCCATTGCCCGTGCTTGACGACCCGGCCAGCGCCGCCGTATGCAGGTCATAATAAAATTGCACCACCTTCCCGTGGTCGATAAGCGCGTTACGCCTGGCAGGCACTCCCTCGTCGTCGAAGGGCGTGCTTCCCGGCTGGTAGGGTATGGTAGGGTCATCGGTCAACATAAGCCTGCTGTCGAATACAGCCATGCCTTTTTTATCTTTAAGCGGGGAGGCGCCGTCCAGCACGGTCTTGCCATTAAATGCGGAGATGAGTGGGGCCAGCAGCGAACCGGCCAACCCGAAGGGGGTGAATATAACCGGCATGTTGCCCGACTTTATAGGGGCATTGATTCTGGCCAGGTCGAGCTGCCTGATTATTTCACCCGTAACCGGGGATGGGTCCAGGATGGGGCGGCAGGAGCTGCGGATATCGCCGACGTACAATATGTCCCCGTCCCTGACCAGCATGCCGTCCATGCTTATACTGAAATTGGTGCGCTTGCAGGAAGCGTGCCCGCCGCCGGTGCTGGCAATTTCGAAAGTGGCCATGCCGCGGGATATGCTGCCCTCGCAGAGGATGCCTGCCGTATTGGCGCATACAGCGTCGATCACGGCCTGTCCGAGGCTGATCATGCTGTCGATTCCGATATGTTCGACCTGCGGGTCAAATACGTCAACTTTTTCAAAGGAGTGCAGGGAGGGGAAAGCGAAATTCGCCTGGTAGCCGAACTGGCTGGTCTCCAGGGCCATGTTGACCAGGTCGGCGGGCGGTATATTGCCGCTGGCCTGCGCAAAGCCCATTTTGCCGTTCTTCACAAGGCGCAGGGCGACTGCGACCGATTCCTTGGTCTGTATCTGCTTGAGGCGGTTGGCCTCGAAATGCACCGGCGTCCTGACCGACGTTACACGGAATACCTCGGCGCTTTGTGCGGACCTGCGTGCGATGTCAAGTATCTCTTCCACTCATTTTCCCCCGACCAGGCAGTTCTGGATCCTGATATGCGGGCTGCCGTTGGAGACGGGCAGCGGCGATTGGCCTGCCTTGCCGCAACCCCCACCCTGGTTCATATCCAGGTCGTCGCCGATGGCATCTATGTTGTGCAGCGTTGTGAAGACATTGCCGCTGAGGACTACCGGCCTGATCATCTCCGCGATTTTTCCGTCCCTTATCATGTAGGCTTCCCCGGCTGAGAAGGTGAACATCTCGAGGCTTGTCGTACCGCCGTACCAGTCCCTGGCGTAAACACCTTCGCGGATCCCGCTCATCATGTCATTGAAAGTGGTGTGTCCAGGCTCAATATAAGTGTTGGTCATGCGTACGATAGGGGGAAAGTTAGAGTTGATAGCGCGGGCGTTGCCCGTGGGTTTCTCCCCCATTTTGGCGGCCGTCTCACGGGAATGAAGCCGGCTGTTGAGCACCCCTTCCCTAATCAGGTAAGTCTTGCTGGCCGGCGTCCCCTCATCGTCATAGCTGTAGCTGCCGCGCAGGCCCGGCACGGCTGCCCCATCCACGATATTGAGGTGCTGCCCCCCGAAGCTGCGTCCCAGCGCCATTATGTCCCGCATCTGGGGGTTCTCGTAGATGTGGTCTGCCTCGGAAAGATGGCCGAATGCCTCGTGGACAAATACGCCCGCCAGCACCGGGTCAAGCACCACTGTGTAGTTCCCTCCCTTGACTTCGGGAGCGGATAGCAGGGCAACGGCCCGTTGGGCAATGCCACCTACCCTGTCCTGCAGGCCCTCCACCGTGGAGAAATCACCCTTGCTGCCTATGCTCAGGCCGACCTGCTGGACGTCGCCGTCCCGGCTGGCGATGGCTGACAGGCGCAGATTCAGATCGATGCGGCTTTGCTCGATATAAGAGCCGTCAGAGCTGGCAAATATGACCTTCTTCTTGATATCCGCATAGCCGATGCTGGTGGTCTGGATGCCCGGCGTGTCAAGCATGATGCGGTTGTATTCATCCAGCATGGACTTTTTGGCAGAGAGGGGGACCTCGATGGGATTCTTTTTATATTCGGCTTCGACTTTATCAATAACCGCACGGGCGGGACTGAATTCGCTACGACCTTTGCCTACATGGGTGGCCTGCTCCACGGCCATGGCAGCGCTTTCGGCCAGCCTGTCTATGCTGTTGAAGCTGGCGAAGCCCCAGCCACCCTTCATCAGCGCTCTCACGCAGCCGCCCGTACTGGCTGTCCTACCCGCCTCTTCCAGGCGTTCGCCACGGTAGACCAGACGGCTCGACTGGCTTTGGTCAAGGCGGACCTCGATGTAATCCGCCTTGAGACCCCGGATGACGGAGAAGAGTTTGTCTTGCATAGGCTCCTTGGACAACCAATTTTAGCAGATAAACTTCGATGGGGTGAAAGAGGCTGTCAGGCGGCGGGCAGACCCGTAACCGCACACCTGGTTGACATAAAAATGCTTAAATATGAATAGACTTTTAGTACCGGCCGTTATATACTTTGGGCGGAGGTAACCGATGCAGCCCAGTCTCGTTGGCAAGATAGAAAAAGCCAAGCGCTACGCAGAGGAGCCTGAACGGGTGACCATCCGCAATTTCTCAGCCGACTTCCGTGGTGAGAATGACAGCCACAGCCTATCTCTCAGCGACGGAAAATGGTCCTGCAACTGCCATTTCTTCTCCCAGTGGGGGCAATGTGTCCACATCATGACGTTGCAGCGCCTGCTCGGCAGGATGCTCCCCTTACAGGCCGACGTTCCTCAACAGGCTTAGTCTCCGGCTTTTTTTCCCGGCGCCGCTAAACGGTGCAGGGTTAGCTTATCCAAAATTACCCTCTCTGAACAGCCTCCCGATTTCCGCTGCTAAAAATAGTGACCCTGTGGCCAGTACCAGGTCGCCGTCACCCGAGGCTGCCAACGCGGCCGACAGCGCTTCCCGCGCAACCGGCTTGATCTCCGCCGAAACGCCGTGTTTACGGAAAACCCGGGCCAGTTGCTCCGCGCTGGCTGCCCTGGGGTGGCCTGAACTGGTGACAATTAGCTTGCCTGCCAATCCGGCCAGCACCGCTGCCATGCCGTCAATATCCTTGTCACCCGACGAGCCAAAGATTACGTGCAAATTCTCGTGAGGGATATATTTTGTGACCGATTCGGCCAGCGCTTTCATCGAGTAAGCATTGTGTGCCCCATCTATTATGAGCAGGGGAGACCGATTGAGTACCTGCAGGCGCGCCGGCCACCTGACGTTGCCCAGGCCACGCACTATCTGATCGTGGGTAATAGCCGAACCGCGCCGCCGCAGTACCTCTGCGGCAGCCACAGCTAAGCAGGCGTTTTCCAGTTGGTGATCACCCAGCAGGGGGATACGCAGTTTGTAACTGCCATCCCTGCCCCCGATGGTAAAAGTCTGCCCGTCCAGGTTCCCCCCCAGGCGTTTCCATGTTACGTCCCTTCCTGCCAGTACAAGTTCCGAACCTGATAACCTGCATCGTTCCGCGATCACGGCCAGTACCTCGGGCTCCTGTGGGGCGCTGATTACCGTGCACCCGGGCTTGATGATCCCCGCTTTTTCGGCGGCGATCTCTGCCAGGGTATTGCCCAGCACCTGCGTGTGGTCGTAGCTGATGGAGGTCAGTATGCACACATCTGGGGAGGCGACATTGGTGGCGTCCAGTCTGCCCCCCATCCCCGTTTCCAGCACCTGGAAGGCTGCCCCTTTATCCCTGAAATGAAGGAATGCCATGGCGGTCAGCGCCTCGAATGTGGTGATTTTGCCGAAGCGCGCTTCCCTGTTGATGGCCGCCACATGCGTTCGCACGGCGCCTGCCAGGCGGGCAAAATCCCTTTTAGTCAAAGGGCGGCCGTTGATAGCGATCCTTTCCTGCCAGGTGTAGAGGTGAGGGGATGTGAAAAGACCGGTACAGTGGCCGGCCGAGACAAGGATAGAGGATATCATTGCCGCCGTGCTGCCCTTGCCCTTGGTGCCCGCTATGTGCACCGTTTTCCTGCCCCCATGTGGCCGGTCCAACTGCCGCAGCAGGGTCTCAACCCTGCGCAGGTCGAAGTTGGCGGCGTTATAAGCGGTGGCCGGCGATATCTCGTAATCAGTCAGGCCTGCGAGGTATGCGGCAGCGGCAGAATATTCCATAATTTCAGGGCTTTACGAACCTGGGCATGCTGCGCCCCTTCCATCGTGCCTTGCCCTGCATGGTAAGAATCATCGAAGCTAAGGCGACCACCAACATAAAGGCGGCGCTCAGGGGGTAGATCAGAACAAGGTAAAGCGGGAAATGGAACCGTGCATGGCTGACCGTCCACAGCGCCAGGCTGATTATAACGGCTGTGGCGGCCATGGCCGTGACCTCCACCGGCATCTGCGCTTGCGCCAGTCCAATTCCCAGCACCAGCGGCGGACTGACAAAGACTATTAACACCAGTGCCCACATCAGTATCATGAAAAGAGGGTCGAAATTGAACGTGGCAAAGGTGCTTTTGGTCAACCCTCTCCAAACCTGTTCGAAATTGCGGTACATCCTGCAGGTGACCAGGCCGCCGCCGTCCAGCAGCTTGTACTTCATGCCCATGGCGTGCACCCGCCTGCCTATGGCGATATCGTCGACCACGTTGTGCCTGACCGCCGCGTACCCCCCGGCTGCCTCGTAAGCGTCCCTGCGGAAGACCAGGAACTGTCCCAGCACGGCGAAGAGCAGTGGGTTGCGCTGAAGGCGGGTAAGCCCCAGGGGAACCCCGCACAGCATGCCCAGGTAAAAGGCCGGTATGCTCAGCATTTCGGACCACGAGACAATAATCTGCCGCGGCAGCGCTGAAATGAGCGCAGCCTTCTCGTATACCATGGCAGCCGCCGCACCGCGCAGCATGCCCGGTTCATGATAGGTGTCCGCATCGACAAAAACCAGCAGTTCGCCGTCGGCAGCCAGCGCGAGCTGGTTACACGCCCAATGCTTGCCCAGCCAGTCATCGGGCAGCGGCTTGCCCTTTATAAGGATAAGACGTGGATCTTTAAGCGCGAGCTCCTGCAGTATCTGCCAGGTCCGGTCAGTGGAGTTATCGTCTAACACTATGACCTGGAAATCGGGGTAATCCTGGTCCAGCAGGCTTTTGGCGCACCTGCCTATGTTGGGCTCTTCATTGCGGGCCGGGACCAGCACCGAACAGCGCGGCCAGGCGGTGGGCGCAGGGTAGCTGTAAAGGCGGCGCAGGTAGCGCAGATTGCCGAGCGCTATAATCAGCACTACAACCAGGCTGACAACTACTGCGGACTGGATGTAGAAAAGGATGTCTGAGAATAATATTTGATGCACTCTGTCCTACGTCATGTATCAGGCGGCCATATCTTTCCTTCCGGCGCGTATTCAGGGTATCTTGCGGTTGGGCATTTTACGGTCCTTCCAGGTAGCCTGCCCCGAGATGGTGAGGAACATGGATGAAAAGGCAATGGCTGTCATGAGCGATATGCTTACCGGGTAGAGCAAAACCATGTACAGCGGGAACTTGAAGCGGTGGTAGTAGGAGCCAAACAGGACCAGGCAGGCCGCAACGCAGATGGCTGCCAGTCCCACCGATAATGCCGGTGGATACTCGGGTATCTTGTGCACGCCCAGTACTATGATAGGCTCCCAGAAAACAAAGTTGATCCACAGCCAGGTGAATATGAAAAGAGGCACGTTATATCCATAAGAGGGGAACACGTTTTTGGTCAGTCCCCGGTGCACCTCCGTCCAGTTATGGTACATGCGGCAGGTGACGTTATCTGTACCGTCGAATACGCGGTAGCGCATACCCGAGGCAGAGACTTTCTCCGCCAGTTGCAGGTCGTCCAGCACGCTCTGCCGTATACTCTGGAAGCCCCCGGCTGCCTCGTAAGATGTGCGCCGGAACAGCATAAGTTTACCGCTCGAAGACGCCAGCTTGGTGTTTCCCGGCCTCAAGCGTGGTGGCAGGGGCACGTTGGCAAAGGCCCCCAGGGCAAAGGCAGGCATTAGCAGCTTCTCTGCCAGACTATGAAGAATGTGCCTGGGTAAAATGGAAATCATATCCGCCTTCTCTTCCAGCAGGGCTGCCGTGGCGCAGCGCAGGGTGTCCGGCGCGTGAACCGTATCTGCATCCGTGAACATAAGCAATTCACCATCGGCCGCCCTATAGAGCTGGTGGCAGGCCCAGTGCTTGCCCAGCCAGTCCGGCGGTAGCGGTTGGCCGCTTATGATCTTCAGCCGGCTGTCGCCCTGCTCCAGTTTACTTAATATTGCAGCAGTGCCGTCCGTGGAATTGTCGTTAATCACGATCACCTGGAAATCCGGATAGTCCTGTGCCAGCAGTGAGCTGACGCAGGGACCGATGGTATCCTCTTCGTTCCTGGCCGGCACCAGGACGGAAATACGCGGAGCGGTCTTGAGGTTCCGATATTCCCGCAGATTGTGCAGCTTGCGCATATTGATGGCGCCTGTGGTCACCAGGTAAAGGACACAGAGTACCACCAGGATATTGGGCAACAGCAGCGGGTCGCCTGCAATCATGGTTTTCTCAACACCCTGCCGAGCCATGCCTGCGGCTCCGGCCAGCATTTAAAATAGGAATAGCGCCTGATGGTGAGGATGGCGGTTTGCGCCAGTCCGGCACAGATAAGAGGCGCCCTGTTATTAATAAAAGGTTCCGGTATAAAAAGCAGGAAAAGGAGAAAAAGTAGCATGCCGCAAACGGAGGCCCATACCCAATTCTTTTGAAAAATAAACATGAACCCGATACAAAGAGCCATGGCTAACGGCCCCGGCCAGCCCGTCAGTCCCAGCCATACGCCGAAGGTGGTGGCGACGCCCATGCCGCCCCTGAATTTGAGGAAAGGGGAAAAGGCATGCCCCATCACAGGGGCCACGGCGACGGCGGCCAGGTCCCAGCCGGCAACCCCCGACATGGTTTGGGCCAGCAGAACGGGAACGGTGCCTTTGAAGGCGTCCAGCAGGGCAGCGATCACGTAGAGGAACTTGCTGCCCGCCCGCGCCACATTGGTGGCCCCGGGAGAGCCGTCGCCGTACTCCCTTATGTCCTTGCGCAGGAATATTTTACCGATCCAGACGGAGAAAGGCAGGGAGCCGAGCACCAGCCCCGCGATTATCCAGGCCAGGCTGTTCATCAGTTAATTATTATATAATTAAGCCGTGGAATTTGTAAGCCGCCTGATTAATGCCTCGCGACGCAACCGCAGCCTGTTGTGCGTGGGACTGGATCCTGACCCGTCGAAATTGCCGGTCAAGGATATTTTCGAATTTAACAAGGCCATTATAGACGCTACCGCCGACCTGGTCTGCTGCTACAAGCCCAACCTGGCCTTCTACGAGGCCCTGGGCATACGCGGTCTGCAGGCTTTGAAGAAAACAGTGAATTATATACCACGGGACATCCCTGTCATAGGCGATGCCAAGAGAGGGGATATCGGCAATACTGCAGCCGCCTATGCAAAGGCGCTTTTCGGCTACTATAAATTCGACGCGGTGACGGTCAACCCTTACATGGGTTATGACTCGGTAAAACCCTTCCTTGATTACCGGGACAAGGGCATCTTCGTCGTCTGCCGCACCTCGAACAGCAGCGCCTCCGACTTCCAGGACCTGGTGGATAATTTTGGAATGAAGTTTTACCAGACGGTTGCGCTGCGCGCCGGTGACTGGAACAAGGGCGGCAACGTCGGCCTTGTGGTGGGCGCCACCTGTCCTGAAGAGTTGAAAGAGATAAGAAAGTTGTGCCCGGGCATGCCCCTGCTTATCCCCGGCATCGGCGCCCAGGGCGGTGACCTTGAGCTGTCCGTCAGGTATGGTGTCGATGCCGCAAAGGAAATGGCCATCATTGTGGCTGCACGCCAGGTGCTTTACGCTTCCAAAGGCCCGGACTATGCGCAGGCCGCCCGCAAAGCTGCCGGCGAATTGCGTGACGCTATTAACAGGTACCGCGGAATGTAGCGGTTTACACGGAGTAGCTGATGGCTGAGATAATCAGGCTCTCTATGCGCACCATTTTTCATATCGATCTGGATGCCTTTTTTGTTACGGTCGAGCAAGTTCTTAACCCTGTCCTTCGTGGGAAGCCGGTGATAGTTGGCGGCAGGCCGGAGGGACGTGGAGTGGTGGCAGCGGCTTCCTACGAGGCGCGCAAATACGGTGTGCATTCGGCCATGCCCATTGCCAGGGCCAAAAAGCTCTGTCCCCAGGCCGTTTTTCTCACCGGCAATTACCGCAAATACGTGGAGTTTTCACAAAAATTCATAGATATACTCGGTGACTATACCCCGTCTCTTCAGTCCGGCGGACTGGACGAGGCCTATTTAGATGTAACGGGATGCGAGAATTTCGGCTCCTGGCGCAGCCTGGCCATGAAAATGAAGCAGCGCATCACGAAGGACACAGGACTGGTGGCATCTATTGGAATCGCAGCCTGCCGCGTGGTGGCCAAGGTGGCCTCTGACTATGGCAAGCCGGACGGCCTGATAGAAGTATTGCCCGGGGAAGAGAGGGCCTTTCTCTCTACACTGCCGGTGAGAAGGCTGCCTGGCGTTGGGGAAAAGACCGGCAAAGTGCTGAAAACTATGGGCATTGAGATTGTAGGCCAACTGGCGGATATGCCGGACGGTTCATTCAGGACGCGGTTCGGGGATGGCATGGCCTGGCTGCAACAGCATGCCAGGGGGATAGATGACAGCCCGGTGGAAGCAAGGGGAGAGGCGAAATCGATCAGCAGAGAGACTACTTTTGAGAAGGATACAGTGGATTCGGCCATGCTCAGGGCCACGCTGCGCTATTTCGCGGAGAAATTGGGCGCGGAATTAAGGGATATGGATAAGATGACCCGGACGGTAACGCTCAAATTGAGATACGCGGATTTCGAGACTATCAGCCGGGGC
>JAPLHM010000319.1 GCA_026389635.1 Chloroflexota bacterium
GAACTTTTCACGGCCATGGAGATAGTGCTGATGGGACGCACGCCGCACCTGGGACTGCTCAAGTACGAGGGAAGCAGCGATATCCTGGCGGCGGCGAACGCCATGGAGGCCACGGAGACGGGACGATTAGCCGGCCGGCGCGTTAACGAACTGTCCGGCGGTGAACGGCAACGCGTCCTGATCGCTCGCGCGCTGGCACAGCAGGCCGAGATATTGCTGCTGGATGAGCCCACGGCCAATTTGGATATAAATTACCAGGCCGGCATACTGGATTTCTTAAAAAAGCTCTGCCGGGAACGGGGGCTGAGCATCGTGTCGGCCCTGCATGACGTCAACCTGGCCTCGCAGTACGGCGATCGGGTGATCGTTCTCAAGGACGGCGTTATATATAAGCAGGGCAGGCCGCAGGACGTCATAGACTCGCCCACACTGCGGGAGGCCTTCGGCATCGACGTCACGGTCTGCGCCCACCCGGTCAACGGACTGCCCACGGCGCTGGTCACGTCCGCACAAAAGGTGGAGGGCAGGTAGCGGTGGAACTTTGGGGACTCTACATCCTGTGCGGGGCGCTGCTGTTAGATGCCCTGGCGGGCGAGGCGCCCAACCGCTTCCACCCCGTGGCCGGGCTTGGTAAGCTCGTCTCCTTCGAGCTTAAATTCGAACCGTCCAGCGGAGCGCGGCGGCAATTCTTTTTCGGGACGGCCATGGTCATTTTGACCTGCGCGGCCGTTGCGGTCCCGCTCTATTTCGGACTCTCCTACCTTCTCACCCTCAACCCGGTCATTTATGTAATCCTGTCGGCATACCTGCTCAAAAATACCTTCGCCCTGAGGGGTCTCTGGCAGGCGGTGGAAGAGGTAAAACTGTGTATTCGCCGCGACGACACGGCAGGGGCGAGATTGAAGTCCCGTGCATTGGTCAGCCGCGACACCTCCAATTTAAGCGATGAGCAGCTCATGTCGGCGTCCGTGGAGTCCTGCGCGGAAAACCTCTGCGACAGCTTCGTCGCGCCACTCTTCTATTTCGCTATCTTCGGCCTGCCGGGCGCTATCGCTTACCGCATAATTAATACTTTCGACGCCATGATAGGGTACCGGGGCCGCTGGGAATATACGGGCAAGTTCGCCGCCCGGCTCGACGATATCCTCAATTTTATACCTGCCCGGTTGAGTGCGCTGCTGATCGTGACCGCGTCGGGCATCTGCCAGGCTGACGCCGCCACAAGCTGGCGGACCATGCTCAGCCAGCACAGTAGGACCGAAAGCCCGAATGCGGGATGGAGCATGTGCGCCATGGCGGGTTCACTGGGTATCACGCTGGAAAAAGCGGGCGCCTATTGCTTGGATGGCGGCAGCGCCGCGCTGTCGGTTGCCGCGGTCACTCAATCGCAGGCTGTGATGCTGACGTCCGCGTGTATGTGGGGCATAATCATAGCCGCAGCGGAGGTAATTCTTGGCCTTGCGCGTTAATTCTCACATCGAGACTATATCGCCCGTCCAACACGGGGGAGCGGGCTGGGCCGGACTGAAGGGCACCGGCGTGCTGGATTTCAGCACCTGCTGTAACCCTTACGGCCCGCCCAAATCAGTACATACGGCGTTGGCTAAGGCGGATATCGCACTCTATCCCGATCCAGATTGCCGGGAATTTATCGGCCTGCTTTCAGGCAAAATAGGCGCCCCCCAGGATAACCTGATAGCCACCAGCGGTTCAACCGAATTAATCAGGCTGGCGACGCTGGCCTATACGGGACCCGGAGACACGGCCATCATCCCGTCCCCAACCTATGGCGAATACGAGCTCGCCTGCCGGATCACCGGCGCCCGCGTCGTAAAATACCAACTGAAGCAAAGCAAAGGCTTCCGGCTCGCCGCCG
>JAPLHM010000249.1 GCA_026389635.1 Chloroflexota bacterium
TGCTGAGGGAGAAGTACCTTGTGGACAAAATGCGGGTATGATAAAAGATATTTTGAGTGCTCAGGACATTATTAGCAATATTATTAAGAATATTCCTTCGATCATGGAGGAGGTAAAAACCCGTTTATCGTAACGAGTCCAGCCAGCCCCAGGGGTCCCAGGATAATTTATCACCACTGAACAAACATCGGTATGTATGTACATCCATAATAAAAATCATGGGTCTAAGGTAACTGCTAAGCTTTCCTGACCATTGACTCCGTCTCTTTTAGTCTGAAAATCATGCCCCAAATGACAACAATTCTAACTTGAAAAGTGGTACACTTATTGGCGGCAGGCTAAAAAAGACGGCAGGGAGGGGCATGTTTATGCACAAGGTCTTTTCAACATCAACCATGTTAGCTATCCTACTGTTCGGGGGAGGTCTATCAGTGCTTACTGCAGGGTGTAGTTCTACCGAAAATTATGACATCCTCATCAAGGGTGGCACAGTTTACGACGGGACCAAGTCCGAAAGCCACCAAGACCATTAACGCAGCCGGATATGCTGTCACTCCGGGCTTCATAGACGTACATACGCACGCCGACCTTTCTTTCGTATTTGCAGGCGAGAAAGCATCGCTTGCTTCCACGGTACCAGAATGGAAAGAGAACCACAATTGGCTGCACCAGGGCGTTACAACTGTGGTCACCGGCAACTGCGGTTCGGGTTTCGCTGATACCGGTAAATGGTTTGGTATTCTTGACCGTCTGGGCTTCGGTGACAATGTCTACCATCTGGCTGCCTATGGTGCAATTCGGGAGGAACTGTTTGGAAAGGACCTGACTCAAGCGCTGACCAAAACGCAAATTGATGCCATGAAGGATAGACTGGCGGAAGAGATGAAGAAAGGCGCTATCGGATTATCTGTCGGCCTTGAGTACTCACCTGATTACCTTGCAACGACCGAGGAACTGATTGAGCTGGCGAGGGTGGTAAAGAGGTATGATGGCATCTATGTGTCCCACATAAGAGATCAGACCGGCACGATATACCCCGGTGGCAAGGTTGGGGTACTGGAAGCTATTAAAGAGGCTATTGAAATAGGGAGACAGGCAGCTGTCCCGGTCCATATCTCACACATACAGGAAAATGCACCTCACAGCGTTAATGCCTCCCAAATGATTGAACTAATTGAACTGGCTCGTAAGGAGGGTATTGATGTGACTACTGACCAACATCCCTACGATGTAGGATTATCTCCTATGACATATCGTCTCCCTAAAAAATATGTCGTCAGTAATCAAATCAGAGACGAGTTCAAGACGCCGGAGGGTAGGAAAGAACTGAAAAAAGCTGTGGAGCAGGTCTTTAATATATTGAGCCCGGATAAGATTGTAATTGGCTCTCTTACCTCAAAAGAACTTGACGGTAAATCAATCAAGGAAATCGCCGATACTCAAGGTAAAGAACCATCCACTTGCTTTGTTGATATAGCTACAGCCGATGGTCCTCCTACGTTCGCCTACTTTTATGAAATCAGCGATCAGATAAACATTGACATTATGCCTCATGATTATGTCTTCACTGGTTCTGATGCTTTTCTAGACCTTGGTTTTTTTAAGGCGCATCCAAGATTTTACGGTACATTTCCCAGAAAAATTCGTAAAATTAGGCACTTATGAAAATCCAGCCCAATATCCTGAGGGTATAATCCACGTATTGGTAAATGGCGTGGTGTCTATTGAAAACGGCAAATCCACTCACCAAACAGGTGGGAAAGCACTAAGAAAGGAGTGAGCTAATCCCATATGTGGTTCCTTCAGAGGTTAGGCCTTTTTTATACTCCTCGAATGTTTTCTGAGCATTTGCCAGGATATCCTCCCGCCTTTCCTCCTTGTATCTGTTTCTTATGAGATCAACAAGCAGGTCATGATCCTCTAAAGGCATTTCATGGCTATGGCAGACCAACTGGCTACCGTTAGCAAGGCACGGCTCTTTCGCCCTGCGGGCGTTCTCTCCCCGGAAGATATGCATAAGGTTGAGGAAGCTGTTAAAATTCAACTGGCAATTTTCTGATTGGAACTGGATTGTATGCCCGGGCTGATGGACACTGAGGAGGAGATTCTAAATGGCTGACTATAACGTAATCGTGATCGGGGCCGGCATCGGCGGACTGGCTGTGGCCGGTCTGATGGCAAAGCAGGGGCGCAAGGTGCTGCTGCTCGAGCAGAGCGACAGGGTGGGAGGATGCTGCTCCACCTTCGAAAGGGAAGGCTACCATTTTGACCTGGGCGCCGCCCTTATTGAAACTACGCAGGTCATGGACTGGTGTTTCCAGCGGCTGGGCACCACCCTCACCCAGGAAGTTGAGCTGATAGCGCCGCACCTCATTTTTTCCGTGATACTGAGGGATGGCACAAAAATAGCCTATGCTAAATCTATCGAGGAATCCGCACAAGAAATAGCCAAAATCGCCCCCGAGGATGTCAAGGGGTGGTACGCCTTCTGCAAATATATGAAGGAGTTCAACGACGCGGCAGTCAAGGGATTCTTCATCAAGCCGGCCAATACACTGGGTGATGTCGTCCGCATGTTTCAGCAAACCCCCGCCATGCTCAAGTACATGCCGCTCTTCAACGGCAGCTACCAGGCAGTGCTCAAGAAGTTCTTCAAAAGCGACAAGATCCGCGAATCGCTGTCATACCAGTGCTTTTACGCGGGTCTGCCGCCCGACCTGCTGCCGGGCCTGTACGCTGTGATACCCTACTCGGAACACGAGGGCATCTACTACAGCAAAGGGGGCATGGTAGCCATCCCGAAGGCTTTCCAGCGTGTGGGTGAAAAGCTGGGCATGACGACCAGGCTGAATACCCTGGTTAAAAAGGTCATGGTCAAGGACCGCCGGGCCACAGGCGTCATGCTGGCCGACGGCAGCGAGATCACGGCCGACCTGGTGATATCCGATATCAACGCCAAAACGCTGTACCTCGACCTGATCGGCGAGGAACACCTGCCCTCCATAGTCCGCACAGGCGTGAAAAGCTACCAGTGCTCGATGTCGACCCCGACTATTTACCTGGGCGTGGATTACGACCCGCCCCTGGAATCCCACCATACGCTGGCCACTATACCCATGGAGGAGATGAACAAGTACTGGTGGGACGAGTATGAGCAGGGTCGTTACCCGGCGCAGCAGTTCGGCATCATCAGCTGCACCACGCGCTCCGACCCCGGCCTGGCGCCCAAAGGACACAATATTATTATCCTGACCATGGGGCCGGGACCCTATAAGCTGGACGGCACTACCTGGGAGGCGGAGAAGAAGGGGCTGCTGCAGAAGATCATCAGGTACTATTCCGAAAGGTACATACCAGGCCTGGAGGAACATGTCCGCGTGGCGGAGTTCTCAACGCCGGCTGATTTCGAAAAAAGACTGCTCTCGCCGGAGGGGGCCATCTATGCGCTGAGGCAGGATGTGCCTCACTCTATCTGCTTCCGCCCTGCAGCCAGGTCCAAGTCCATTAAGGGGCTCTATTTAGTGGGCGCATCCACCCACCCGGGCGGCGGCGTACCGGTGGTTACCGCTTCGGCCATGAATGCGGCCGACTTGATCGAAAAGTACGAGAAGTAAAGCAGGTGAAAGTTATGCATAAGAAGAAGAAACGCATCGGATTTTTCAGCAATATACTGCGGCAGCTCCGCTACCTGATCCCGCGCTACTTCGTTTAAAGTCTTCCCCTGATCAATAGCAGCGCCGGCAGGTGCGTCCATAAGGGGTGGATCAGCTTACGTTTCACTTCTAAAAACCTTTGATTTGTTGGTTCCTTAGCCAAAAGCGCCTATAAAGTTTCCTCCTCGTGCACGATCTCCCTGACCACGCCGAGAATATAGTCATGACCGCCCCGTTTAATAACCCTGATGCGCACGGACACCGGCACCCTGGTGCCGTCTTTGCGCATGTGTACAGTCTTAAACCTGGCCTCCTTTAGATTCGGAGCCCGACTCAACCTGATTTTGGCCTTTTCCTTATATTCTTCAGGGTTAACGTCAGCAATGTTCATCCCGGTCATCTCATCCTGTGTGTAGCCCAGGAAATCGCATGCTGATTTATTGACATATTTAATATTCCCCTTTATATCGAGCAGAAAGACCGAGTCAGAAACCAGGTCAAGCATCTCGGCCCGCAGGGCAAGCTCTTCCTGCGCCTTCTTAGGTATATCGTCCCCCGCCTGCAGCATGGCATAGCGTGCAGATAACTGGTCGCGGTACTTGGGGTGGGCCAGTTCGACGGCGGATTTATTTATCACCTCTTCCAATTTATATCCCAACGTATCGCAGGCCGCCTTGTTGGCCCATATAATTATCTCGTCCTGGATGAGCACGACGCCTTCCCTTATCTTTTCAACATAGCTGTATATGATGTATTGCATCTCGTGAAGGGTCGAGTCCAGCGATTTCAACTGGGCCAGCGTTTCCTCAAGCGCTTTGATGCGCTTGCCCAGTTCATCAACCTGGCCAGTTAACGGACCAACCATAGGATTCTGCGGCTGCATTATTCTCTCCTTCGACAACTATCAGGCCGGGGGAAATCTCCTGCGCCAGGCTTCCACCCGTGCCATTGCCAGCGCTGCCTTTTGAATGGAACGAAAAACAGGCAACCCCTCCCCAACGAAGGCGGCCTGCACCTTGAGCATCTCCTCCATCCCCACCATGTCCGAGGCCGCTCCCAGTGCCAGCAACACCGGCTTATTTATCTCTTCATGCGCTTTATGTAAAGCCTCCGCGGCC
>JAPLHM010000312.1 GCA_026389635.1 Chloroflexota bacterium
CTGCCGGTTGAAGACATGAGGTGCGGGGGTTGCCGATCAGAGCTGCGCTCATTTTTCTGCCGTGAGCAGTGCAAGATGGTCAGGTGCGCAGCCGAAAAAGGCATCGGGTTTTGCGGAAGCTGCACGGACTATCCCTGCCAGGAATTAAAGGATTTCCAGTGTGCCATGCCGCACAGGATCGAGCTATGGGGTTCGCTGGAGCGCATCCGCGAGGCCGGCCCGGAGAAATGGTATAGTGAAATGCTGGAGCACTATGCCTGTCCTTCCTGCGGGGTGATCAACTCAGCCTACGATTTTCAGTGCCGCAAATGCGGTGGCGAGCCGGGCAACGAGTATGTCAGGCAGCACCGTGAAGAGGTGGTTCGGCAGCTCGGCAATTTAAAGTAGGGGCGTTCCTTCAGGTGCGCCCGCTGTATTCGCTGCGCCCGCCGTCAGTTCACTTATCGAAGTTCTTAATCAGCTGAATGTAGAAATCGATCATCTCGCCGTAGTTGTCTACGGAGATACGCTCGTTGGTGCCGTGGATCATCACGATCTCATCGCTGTTCAACCTCTGGGGCAAGAAACGCAGTATATTAGGCGAGAGGCCGATGTAGCAGGTCGCGTCCGAGGCACTGTTCGTCATCGCAGGGGCGATCACTGCCTCGGGGAAGACCTCGTGAATGGTCTGGCTGAAGGACCTGAAGGCATCGGTGTCCGTCCCCGATACAGGTGACGCCTCGTGGGCGTCACCACCGTATAGTTTGACCGTGACGCGCGGGTCGTCGATCACCTTGATGACGCGCTGGGTGACGCCATCGATGGTATCGCCCGGCAGGAGCCGGAAGTTGACCACAGAACTCGATCGCCTGGGAAGGACGTTCTCGCGGTCGCTCCCCTGCAGCATGGTGGGTGCGGTGGTGGTCCTCAGCGTCGCATCCGTGGGTGGAGAGGCTGACAGGATACCCTGGATGACACCATCCAAAAGCCACGTATTGGCAAAGATTGTCTTATACAGGGCCGACATCTCCGGGCCCAGGTACTCAAACATCTGGCCCGCGGGTCCGCCCGCAAACTTGCCCGGGAAGGGGTTTTCCTCCAGCTTGTCCACGGCGGCTGCTACGATACCGGTGGTCGTCTGCCGCGGCGGCCAGGCAGAGTGCCCCCCCTCTGATTCAGCCGAAAGCTCCAGGTTCAGGTAACCTTTCTCGGAAGTGCCGATCAGGGCGACGGGGGCCTTGATGCCCGGTATTGCCCCGCTGATGACCAGGAAGCCCTCGTCCGTTATCATCTCGAAATCCTTGCCGTTGTCCTTGAGGTACTGCGCGATCTGGCCAGCGCCCTCCTTGCCGGTTACCTCCTCGTCGAAGCCCGAGGCCAGGCAGATGGTGCGCGATGGCTGAAAACCGTCCTTTATCAGGTATTCCATGGCTTCCAGCATACTGACCAGCGCGCTCTTGTCGTCCAGCGTGCCGCGGCCCCAGATATAGCCGTCGGCGATCGTGCCCGAGAAGGGCGGGTACTTCCAGCCTTCATCCGCCGCCGGGACTACGTCCTGATGGGCCAGCAGCAGGATGGGTTTTTTCTGGGGGTCGCTGCCCTTCCAAGTGTAGAGCAGGCCGTAGTCGTTGATGACCTTTACGTCGAGGGTGGAGTACACCAGCGGGAAGGTCTTCGCCAGGTATTCCTGCATTTTGGCGAAGGGCTGGTAATCAACCTTCGACTTGTCCTGGTTGAAAACGGTCTGGAACTTCAGGGATTCCGCAAGCCGCTGCGCGGCCTGGTCGTTGTCTATTTTATAGTCCACTTTGCTGCCGGCCGGCAGTTGTTTAGAGTTGAAAGTCATGGTCCTGATGGCGATGACAGATCCCAGCACGACGACCACGGCTACGATGCAGAGTACGACGATGACCCATTTCTTCATTTTGGCAACCTCCTCGGGCGCGGAAATTTAAAACATTCTAACACGATGCCCGCGGCGCTACAAAACCGTAGTAATAATGGACACTGTAGGGGCGTTCCTTCAGGTGCGCCCGCAAGAGCAGACAGGCCTAAAGGCCCATCCCTACATTGATTCGCCCGTGATGGCCCTCACTCCACAGGCATGCGGGCGCTGCCGGATGCCCGGATCATCCAGTTGACCTTGCTGCGGTCGCTGTACCAGAAGGTCGAGTTATAGAAGGTGTCGATGGACACCGGCGCGATATTGGGCGGCCGCCCGCTGGCCAGGTCGGAGTGCTCGTTGACGACGCTATCGTCCACGCCCACCTGTATGCCCTTATGCATGCCGGTACCCGTAAAAAAGTAAACCAGGAAATCGTTCTCAATATTGAAAGGAGGGATGTCGAAATCCACCCATGACGGCGGGCGGTAGGGGAAGGCGCCCTTGACCGGGATTTTGGCAATGGCGTAGGTCCGGCTGAAGAGCGGTGTGTAAAACGCGTCCATGACATAGAGGTCGAATGTCTTGCCCTCCCAGGCCACGCCGTAAATGCCGCAGCAGACACTGACTTTGTTCAATATGAAGGGTTTGGCCGGCGGTGTGAAACCGATGAGGAAGCCGTTGTTGTAGCCTGCCCAGAGGGTTTCCTGCGGTATGCCGTTGTCGTACTTTAGCTCCACCTCCCTCTCCTCCACAGCCTTAACGGTCAGGGTGGCGCCGGCGCTGCCGAGCTGGATTTTATATGTGCCCCGCTCATCCGTAGAGACGCTGAAGGTAAGCCTGCCTGTCTTCCCGGGCAGTATGGTGATGGTCTTTTGCGCCACCTGCCGGCCGTTCATGGTAAGCGCGGCAGCATAGTTGCCGGCCAGTCCGCCCGTGTTGGCCACCTGCGCAACGACCGTGGCGTCCTCCCCGGACAGCACCTCTACGGGTGTGACCTCCAGCGATACAACCTGGAAGGAGGCGGGACGGACCTGCGGCTGCTGCGCGCAGGCAAGGAGGACCACCGCCAGAGCCGGCGCCAGCCAGGCCACGCGTAACAGGGCATGCATCATTTTCATAGTATCACCAGGACAGCGGGTGGCAGGAGCAGGTCTAAAGGATTTTAAGTACCATCAGGGTGAAGTCGTCGAACTGGGGCTGGCCCTCGCTGAATTCGACTACTGTCTGCTCGATGCGCTTGATTATCTCATCGGCGTGCAGGTTGACCGACTGTTGCGCCAGGTCGCTGAGACGCTGCATGCCGAACTGTTCTTCGGCGCCGTTGATGGCCTCGGTTACGCCGTCGGTATAGAGCAATACCACGTCGCCGCTGTCCAGGGCTATCTGCTTGACCTGGAGCTTGATGTCGCGCAGCACGCCCAGTGCGATGCCCTCGGCCCTCATCAGCACCACATCGTTGCTGCCGCTCTTCATCATCAACGAGGGGTTGTGCCCGGCGCTGACATAGGTGAGGGTCATTTTTACAGGATCGAGCACTCCGTAGAAAAGGGTGACGAACATGCTGGCCCGGTCGTGCTCGGCGATGAGGTCGTTGGCGCGGCGGATGGTCTCCTCGACGCTGATGTCGGCCACGGCGTTGGCCCGTACCAGTGTGCGCGAGAGCGCCATGAAGAGCGCGGCCGGCACACCCTTGCCGGAAACGTCGGCTATGACCAGCCCCCACTTGTCTTCGCCGATGGGTATGAAGTCGTAGAAATCGCCGCCCACCTCCCGGGCGGGAAGATTCATGGCGGCTATCTCGATGCCTTCGATGAGGGGCGGGAATTCGGGCAAAAAGCTCTGCTGTATGTTGCGGGCGATATCCAGTTCCTTGGCGATGCGCTCCTTCTCGGCGCTGGTGCGCAACAGCTCCTCTGTGTGACCCTTGAGGTCGGACGCCATCCTGTTAAACGAGTCGGCCAGGTTTTCCAGTTCGTCGCCGGTCCTGACCTCCACCCTGTAATCGAGGTCGCCCGCGCCGATAACGCCGGCGCCGTAAGACAACTTGCGCAAAGGGCCGGTGATCTTCCTGGCTATGACAACGATCAGCAGCGCGGCCAGCAGCAGTACCAGTGAGAAGGAGATGATGAATATGAACAGCATGCCCTGGATTTTCTGGTGGATATAATCGGATGCATATTTGGTTTCCGCGTCTATTGCCGCGCGGGTGGCTTTGACGGTCTCGGTGAACTCGTCGATATATGTGGTGGCTGCCACCATGTAGTCGTAGCCCTCTACGGGCAGCATGTACATGAATTTTTGCCTGATGCTGCCATCGGGCTCTGCCCAATCGTAGTACCCGTAGGCGACGGAGCCGTCGATGCTGGCATCGTATATCTTCCACATGGAGGGCAACTGGTCCTTGAGGCCATGCATGTCGAAATTGACCAGCGCGGGGTTGGGGTGCAGCCTCATGATGCCAGTGTGTTTTTCATAGAGGGCTGTGTAGCCGGTCCTGCCCACGGGCTGCACTGCGATGGCCGCCAGTTCGGCATCCTTGTCCAGCGCACCTGAAAAGGTCCCCATGCGCCCCTTCATGTATATCTCCACCTGCCGGGAGACGTCTGTGCCCTTCTGCCTGATGGAGGCCTCGCCCAGGGCCTGCAGCGCCAGCGTGCTGTCCTTTGCCGCATCGTAACCCAGTTTCCTGCTGCTCTCCTCGGCAAAGACACCTATCTCGTTGAGGGTGCTCACCGCAAGGTAACCGATGATGCCGAAGGAGAGGATGGTCAGCAGCAGGAAGGATGCCAGCAGCTTGGTGGCCACGCTCCAACGGGTCCTTAAATGACCGGCGCCTGTATTCGTCATAATACAGGCGCCAGTATAATACTAAAGCGAGCGGACTCACAAGCTTGCCGGCGGGTAAGGGGAATATGGTCTGAGCTTGAGTCTCTGGTGCAGCTCCACTCTAATCGCAAATAGCGCAGGAAGCCCTGTGTGATATACTTGTTATTGATGAGGGTAACTAATTGACTGGAGATAGGGTCCGTGCTGACTGAACGCGGAAAAACGATTAACGCTCTGCGGCGAAAGCTGGTTACTGAGTTGGGCAATATGATCAATTCGATTGTCCTTTATGGGTCGGTTGCCCGCGGTGATGCACGCGACGATAGCGATATCGATATGTTTGTTGTCATTAAGGATAACAACCTTTTTAAAACTGTTTCCGATATCGGATATTCCGTAGACGTGAAAAACAGGACACACACCTCTTTTTTCTGGGCAACTCCACGCGAGGTGACCCGCCTGGCGAAGAATAAATCTCCCTTTATTGACAGTGTGGCTGCGGAAGGAATTGTTTTATATGACAGGGGAACATTCAGAAGGCTTCGTAAAAGACTCGCTGCAAAGAGCTGATAAAGCGCTTGAAGCGACTCGCCGCCTGATGGCAGCCCGGCTGTATGAAGATGCGGTTTCGAGAGCTTATTATGCCATGTTCCATGCTGCAAGGGCTGTTCTGTATACCAGGGGAATAACCACAAAAACTCATAGTGGGCTAATAACCAGTTTTGGGATTGAGATAGCTGAGAAGGGTATTGTTGACAGGGAGTATGGAAGAATGTTAAATCGCGCATTCAATTTAAGGCAAAAAAGCGATTATGAAACCGGCTCCCGCTTTAAAAGAGAGGATGTCGCGGAAATGTTGGAGAACGCTGAAAAATTTGTTCAGATAGTTAAAGCTGTGATTGATAAAGGTAATAAATTGGCTTAAGGACGTATAAATCAGGATAAGAGAGGGAGCACCTTGAGGTGCTCCCTCTCTTATTTATTTATGCTTTGGGCTTGAGCATCTCGCGCAGTTCGCGCTTGAGTATCTTGCCCACCGCGCTCAGCGGCAAGGAGTCCATAAAGATGATCTGCTTGGGCACCTTGTAGGGCGCAACCCTCTCGCGCATGAAGCTAATGATGGACTTTTTGGCCGCGTCGTTGGGCTCGATCCCCGGTTTGAGCACAATGGCCGACGCCACTATCTCGGTGATGGCGCGCTCG
>JAPLHM010000342.1 GCA_026389635.1 Chloroflexota bacterium
AACAATAATGCCAATGTCAGCATATCCCCGTCGGTGGGTTCGGTGCCCAATACCGGTGTATATGTGGTAACCCCCGCTTACACGACCACTTACAGCATATCCGCGTCCAACACTGCCGGAACGGTGTCCGCCAGCACCACGGTAACGGTGGCGCCCTATCCCGTCAGCACTTACAACACCGGCAGCACCTATACCGGCACGGTAGAATCAGGTTCAACTGCAAGCCAGGTCAGCGCCGGCAACACCAATACGCTATTGGCGTGGTGGCTGCCCTATCTCCTGCTTATGGCACTGCTGGCTGCCGCCGCCATAATAATAGTTATACTCCTGCTGAGAAGGCCGGTCGCTGCGCAGGCTGTTAATTATGGCGCTGCACGCTCCGGCACCATGCCGGCCGTCACGTCACCCGTGTCAACGCTGCCGGCAACAAGTTCTCCCAGGACCACTCCCGTAGCCGCGGGACCGCCGGCCAAATTCGTTGCCTCCAACGGCAGCGAGCTTTCGCTGGCAGGTGATGGCAATCCCCTGGGACGCAGGGATTTTCAGTCCATGGCTGCCCCGGACAAAGCCGACCTGATATCCCGGCAGCACATAACGGTCAGCTATGAGAACGGCCAGTATTACATCGAGGACCGCGGCAGCACCAACGGCACCAGGTTGAACGGTTCCGCCATCAAGGGCACAGGCAGGCACGCATTGAAGGACGGTGATAACATCGACCTTGCAGGCGCGCTCAGCTTCGTATTCAAGACTTAGCTATTAACAAACAGGCCGGCGCCCCGAGGGGGGCGCCGGCCTTCTTCTTCGCCGGACCGGATGGCGGCGCCGCTACCGCTCCGTCTCGTAGAAACGCTTCAACGACGCCTCCATATCTTTCCTGTTGCCGAATCCTCCACTCTTGTAGTCCCTGATTACCGACCCCGTATCTAAGAAAAGCGCCGTCGGTATAGTGCGGAACTGGCAACCGCTGACAAGCTTTGCCGTAGCATCTATATAAACAGGCATAACCAGCCCGTATTTCTTGATCCACTCCTCGACATCGGCTTTCTTCTCGCTGCTGGCCACCATGAACATCAGCATGTCACTGCCCTTTGGCCAGTTGCGGTAGACGTCATTGAGGAAAAGCGCCTGCTGCATGCAGGTCGGGCAGGTGGTCTTGGTAAAGACGATAAATACCTTCTTGCCCGCGATATCCTTATTGGTAAAATCGTCCCCCTGTAAAGTTTTGAAGGAGAACTCGGATATCCTGCAGTTTATCTTGCAGCAGACAGGCGATGACGGGGGTGTTGTGAAAGGGTCCAGGGCCTGTTGCGCGGATTCATCGAAATCAGTCTCGGACTTTATGCTCACGCTGTAGCGCGTATCCGGTCTAAGGCCGTTCAGCCTGAATTTGTGTTCGTACACAAAATTTTTATCGCTTTCAGTATCGGACTCGGCCTCTTTGTCCATGTAGTAACTTACAGCGCCCGTAGCCGCTTTGCTGGTAATCCATCTGACCGATGCGGCCGAACTGGTGATATCGTAGACATCTATATTGGAGATGGTGAACTTGCCCGCCTGGGCGCCGGCGGCCGTGGTTGTGAGTGTATAACCCTTTGACTCAGCAGTATTGCCGCAGCAGTCGACCGCAAGCATGCGGAAATAATAAGTCGTTTTAGGCAGCAGTCCCTGTAATACCGCTGCATGGGTGGCCAGCATGGTTGTATCCAGGGCCGTCTTATTGCCGTAAGAGTCTTTTGGACCGAACTCTACCTGGCCTGTTGCCGGGCGGTTGGTCTTCCAGGAAATTACAGCGCGGTCGCTGAAAACGGCGGGCGGGTCCACCGAGGCAATTACCAGTGGATCGGCCTCGGCTTCCTGTGCCCGGGATAACACTGTTTTTATCTCGTTTGACGGTAAAACATAGCCTTCGCGCCCGGCCTGTCCGGTATTCCAGGCAACCATGCCCACCAGTTCACCGGCCTTGTTCAGGACAGCGCTGCCGGCTGCTGACGGGTCCAGTGCAGCATTCGTCTGCATGTAGGCAATGCCCTCGTCTTTAGGCAGCGAAGTTACGCTGCCCTTTGAGGCAACCGGGCCGGAAGCGTCGGGCTTGAAAACCCAGGCAGTCACCTCGTCCCACTGCCGCACAAGGTCAGAGTCGCCCTGCAGGGCAGGCTTGAGCACAGGGTAACTGCCTTCCATTTTAATGATTGCCAGGTCTCTGGCGCTGTCCCTGCAGATCAATCGTCCCGCGTAGCTTTGCCCCGGTTTGAGCTCTACGGATATGGCGTTGCTGCCGCTCACGGCGCTATCGCCGGTAACTATATAGCCGGCCTTATCAACTATGATGCCGTTGACAGCAGTATCGTCTGCGTACACCCTGACCAGCGAATCAGCCGTGCCCGGACCGCTGCAGCCGCTTAGAACCGCTGCTATGGCAATTAAAGGCAGTATCAAGGCGAAAATCGCCCTGTGTCGAACATGCCTGTTTTTCATAAGATTGAGTCGGCGGGCCTATTTAATAGGGACGCCGCCGCCGTCCAGGTTAGGCCGTACCACGTTATCCATAAAATCCCCGATACGGGCGTTCATGACCTTTTTCATCGCGGATACGATACCCCTGCCCTTATTCAGGCTTTTGGCGAAGGCCACGGCCTCTTTGACAGTCTCGTCGGCTGAGGGACAGGCCTTGCGGATAACGTTGTATTTTTCAAGCTCGGCAGCAGTGAAGCGCTTGCCGGTCAGTTCGGCCTCAAACACCTTGTGCATGGGCATAGCCCTCTGGATGAGGGCATCCATGTAGGGCAGGAACGGGATATTGAGGTCGACCTCCGGGAAACACAGGAAACCGCGGTCGGCACGCATCAAGCGGAAATCGAAAGAGCAGGCTAATATAGCGCCGCCGGCGAAAGCGTGGCCGGTCAGGGCCGCCACCGTGATCATGGGGTAGAAAGTTATGCGCTTGTACACCCGGTCCTGCGTATCGAAGAATTTCTCGACGTCGGGGTCCTTGCGGCCGATAGCGGGCACCAGCCAGTCGAGGTCCATGCCGTTACACCAGATCTTTTCATCGGCGGATCTCACCACCAGCGCATTGACAGCGGTCTTTTTTTCTATATCGTCCAGGGCATTGAGCAGTTCATTGCAAAAGCCCAGGTTAAACCTGTTCTCGCCGCTCTTCATGGTGAGCAGCGCGATATTTTCGTCAACGCTCCATTCGATTAAAGGCATGGGGGATACCTCCGTAAAAAATCGTCAACGCTCCATTCGATTAAAGGCATGGGGGATACCTCCGTAAAAAAGTTATTTGGCGGCCGCCCTGCGGGAGGGCGCCCTTTGAGGCGGCGCTAATTATTATATAACAAAGGACGGTCAGGCGCTTTTGCTGTATTTATATTTGAGGAAACCGTAAAGGATGAAGAATTGGGCGCCATAATAGGTGAACATCACGACGTAATCCTGTCCCGCCATGGGGCTTACGAACATGTTACAGGCAAGCACGGAATCCGAGGCTAAGAAGAGCAACGCGCCGTAAATCACGAAATTATTAGTGGACTTCCTCTGCGTGGCGATTATGCACATCATGGCGAGCACTGCCATATAGCAGTAAACGGGTATCAGCAGTTCTCCCAAAAAAGGTGCGAAGAGCATCGCCATACCGGCGGCATAAATCACTATCAGTGCCACAATCCACAGCCTGCGCGGCCTCCACTGGAAATCAAGCAGGAAGGTAGCGATATAGCCCAGGTGGCCGAGCAGGAACAGCAGCAGTCCGAGTACGAATGACTCCTCGATGAAGCGGGATGAGGGAGATATAGAGCAGGGACAGCACGAAGAAAACGATCACCAGGTTCTTCTCTGATCGCGTGAAACTTCCCATGTTGTGCCTCCTGCCGGTTATCCTGCTGGTACCAATAATATCACTGACCGCACCCAAAAATCCCGCAGGGGCGGACACTGTAGGGGCGTTCCTTCAGGTGCGCCCGAAAGAAAGGGCGGACGGGCCTGAAGGCCCATCCCTACATTTGGATCCGCCCTGTTGCGGAATCACGTAAATTTATGCACAATGAGTAACCCTGATTACGGCGGTGAAAAATTCTTCGAAGGAGATATCACGATGGATAATGTCCTGGTCATAGGCGCCGGTTTCATGGGAGGAGGCATCGCTCAGGTGGCAGCGCAGGCGGGCTATAGGGTCTACCTGCAGGATAATAATCCCGTAGCTATGGCAAGCAGCCTGGCACAGATCAAGTGGTCCACCGAAAAACTGGCCGGCAAGGGCAGGCTCAAGGACAGCGCCCGTGCGGTGCAGGACAGGATCACCGCCGTAAATGACCTCTCAATGGCCCCCTTGTGCCAGTGGGTAATCGAGGCTGTCTTCGAGGACGAGAATATGAAAAAGGAGCTGTTCAGGGAATTAGACGCCGCCTGCCCACTTGAGACCATCATTGCTTCCAACACCTCCAGCATCCCCATTACCCGCTTAGCCTCGCTGACGAAGCACCCCCAAAGGGTTGTGGGACTGCATTTCTTCGGCCCGGTGCCCATGATGAGGCTGGTCGAGGTTATCAAAGGGGAGAAGACTTCCGGCGCCGTGTTCGGTAAGAGCGTGGATTTCATAACCTCCCTGGGACAGTACCCTGTCAAGGTAATGAAGGACATACCCGGCTTCATTATGAACCGCGTCAACGGTGTCGCTTTCAGGGAGGCGCTCTCCCTGGTGGAGAACGGCATCGCGACGGTGGAAGACGTTGACCAGGGCATGCGTTACGGATTTAACTGGAATATCGGACCCTTCGAGATCGCCGATAACGCGGGCATCGATACCTATGTGCGTGTGGGCAGGTCTTTCACGGCGCTGGGCGCTTCGGATATCGCGGCTTCATCACCGCTGATGGAGAAAATGGTGAAGGCGGGAAGGCTGGGACGCAAGGTCGGCAAGGGCTTCTACGACTACTCGCCAGATGGTAAGGCGACCCCGTTTGACGTCACTAAATTGTAGTTGGCTCACTCCGTCGCGGAACTGTCATTGCGAGCCCGAAGGGCGCGGCAATCTGTCCGCGGTGAACAGATTGCTTCGTCGCTGCGCTCCTCGCAAAGACATATATAGAGCGCTCCCCGCAATGACAGGTCATCCTGTTATCGCGTAGTAAATGACCATGTAGTGCAGTACCGCGCCCGTGATTACCAGCAGGTGGAATATCTCGTGAAAGCCGAAGACGCCGGGGAAGGGGTTGGGCTTCTTGATAGCGTAAAACACCGCCCCCAGCGTATAGGCGATGCCGCCGCCCAGCAGCATCAATAACGAGTTCAAGGGCATGGTCACCAACAACTGGTTCATAGGGATAATCAGCATCCAGCCCATGATGATGTAGATCACCGTGGTCAGCCAGCGTGGTCCATGTATATAAATAAGCTTGAAGACCAACCCGAGAATCACCAGCAGCCACTGCGCACCTATGATGCCCCAGCGCCACCAGCCGTCCATGTAGATATAACTTATGGGCGTATAAGTGCCCGCTATCATGAAGAAAATGGCGATATGGTCCAGCCTGCGCCACGGATTGCGCTCGTCCTCGTCCGCCTTCTGACCGTGGTAAGCCGCGCTGCAGGTAAAGACAAAGATAGC
>JAPLHM010000009.1 GCA_026389635.1 Chloroflexota bacterium
GAGCTTCTGGCGCATGTTCTTGATATGGGCATCGATGGTCCTGTCATAACCTTCGTAGGTTTCGCCGAAGGCTGAATCCATGAGCTGCAACCGGGTGAAGACGCGGCCCGGGTTTTTAGCCATGACCGAGATAAGCTTAAACTCGGCAGCGGTAAGGCTGACCGTCTCGTTCTTGTATTTGACCTCATGCCTGTCGAAATCCACCAGTAAATCCCCGCTGATAAGCCTGCTGGCGGTGCGGGGCCCATCAGCATACCTGCGCAACACCGCTGCTACCCTGGCGGCCAGTTCACGGGGGCTGAAGGGTTTGGTGACGTAATCGTCGGCGCCGATCTGCAACCCCACGATCTTATCCACCTCGTCATCCCGCGCCGTCAGCATAATAATCGGTATGTCCGAGACAGCCCTGACCGTGCGGAAAACTTCGATGCCGTCCATGCCCGGCAGGTTAAGGTCGAGCACTATCAGGTCGGGCTTAAGCATGCGGGCCTTCTCCACCGCGTCTTTCCCGTTGCCCGACAGCATGACCTCAAAGCCGTCTTTCTCAAGATAAGCCCTGACAAGATCACAGACCTTGGGTTCGTCGTCCACAACCAGTATCTTTCTGCGCTGCATTTTCAGATAACCCCTTTAACCGATTTTATCATATACAACATAAAGGGACGAAGAGGTCGATGCTTCGTCCCTTTAGCAGGAGGATGGTTATACATCAGAGGATATTGTCTGTATTGTTATTTACCGGCGGCAGCATCCGCCCCTGGATGTGGTAGTGCCGGCGCCCGGTTGCCCGGGTGTGGTAGTAGTGCCCTGCACGTATCCCGGGCAGTTGGGGCATTTGGCTCCGCCGGGTATGTAAACGTCCCCGACAGACTCGTCCGGGTCAGCAGTTACGGACCCCTGCCCATTACCAGTGCAACCGGAGCACAACCGACCCCCAGCATATTGCGTACTATCGGACTGGCCGACACTGTACGCGGATGATGCCACCTGCTTGACAGTATTGCCGCCTGTTACAGCCATTGTAATGCCTACCGTAGCCGTTACCAGCAACAGGGCGATAATTACGGGGATCCCTATCTTGATCCAGTTATTCATATCGAGTGCCTCCTTTGTGGTTTAGCCTACATGCCAATTCTATAGCGGGATTGTGAATTTATGATGAATGGCTATGGAGGTTTACGTGAATGCTGCTGACAGGGAATTTAAGGGCTGGATTATGCGGATATTCGGGTACCGCGCCTGCTGCGCTGGTAGTAGTTGTAGACGCGGAACAGGGCTGTTGACGCGCGCCCGACGGAAGGAAAAACGGCGAACCCTTCCTTCTGCATCTGGTTAAACGATTTCTCGGGCAGGCCGTCATCACCGGGCGCAGTATTGGTGGTCATGGCCAGCACCACGGGTTTAGGCGATAGCCTGGCCCACTCGATCAATGTCTCCGTGTGAATCTTATACTGGAAATCGCGTGGCACAAAGGGGTCCTGCTCCGGCGTGGAATGGAGCAATATCAGGTCAATCCCCTGCCAACCAGCCACCGCGCTGAGGGCCTCCCTGGCCTTGTCCATACCCCAGTATGGGTTTATGTCAAGGGGGTTTTTGAAGATATTGCCGGCATCCGTCCTGTAAACCTTCATCAGCGCCTGCCGCAAAACAGGCGGCAGCATGGGCATGGAAAGGCCAGCGCGGCAGCAATCATCGGAAGCCTGGACGCATGAACCGCCTCCGTGCCCGACAACCAGTGTCCTCAATCCTGTGACTTCCGGGCAACGCTGCAGCACGGTGACCACGTCAAACATCTCCTGGACGCTGTAAACCCGTATGGCGCCGGCCTGGCGCAACAGTGCATCCCAGGTCAGGCTGGAGCCGGCGATTGCGCTGGTGTGAGATACAGCCGCCTGGGAACCCCCACCCGTGTCAGCACATTTAAATACGATGACGGGCTTCCTGGCAACCGCTTCTTTCAAAGCCCTGAGCAGCCGGGGTCCGTGGTTGGTACCCTCGATATAGGCGGTAATGATGTCTGTACCGGGGTCTTCAGTGAAATACTCTATCAGGTCGCACTCGTTGATATCGGACGCGTTACCATAGCTGACGACCTTGCTGAAATCGATGCCGCGCCGGTTTGCCTCCTTGATGCCCAGTATGCACTGGCCCCCGCTCTGCGCAAGGTATCCTACCCTGCCGGATACCTTTGAAAAACCCATGCCGAAGGCCAGGTTGGATTCCGGGCAGTAGATCCCCATACAGTTTGGCCCTATGATGCGGATGCCATACTTGCGGGCATTGCGCAGTATCTCCGACTGCAGCTCCAGCCCGGCCTTATCTTCGATCTCGCCGAACCCTGAGACGAAGAGGTGCATCACCTTAACGCCTTTTTTACCGCAATCTTCCACGAGCTTTGGGACAAATTGGTTCGGAATAGCTGTGATTACGTAGTCGACTTTACCCGGGATATCGCCGATGCTCTGGTATAACTTCAGGCCGCAAACCTCACCCTCACCTGACCCGACGGCGTACAGCGGATCCTTATACCCATGATCAAGCAGTATCCTTACGAACTGGTTCCCCAACTTGAACCTGGAAAGTGAATCGGGGATGGCGCCGACCACCGCTGTGGACCCCGGGTGAAAGATATAATCCAACCCGGGCCGCTTTATACTTTCTGCCAATTCAATAACCCTTGCCCGGGTCTTAAAGTCCCATCTGTACAGCCACGTTTTCCCGGTGTAAATCCGCGTCGCCGTAGGCTATTTCAGCGGCCTTGGCCCTGCGGAAGTACAGGTGCATGTCGTGGTCCATGGTGAAACCGATTGCGCCGAATATCTGGTGGGCCAGCACAGCCACCCTCTTGAAGGCTTCGCTGGTCCATGCTTTGGCCATGGAGACCTCCATCTCGGCAGGCAGGCCCTCGCTCTCGGTCCAGGCCGCCTTGTAGGTTATGAAGCGCGAACCATCCACGTCGGTCACCATATTCGCGCAGTAATGCTGGATAGCCTGGAAAGCGCCGATGGGACGGTTGAACTGTACCCTTTCCTTGGCATAGCTGACCGCCATATCCAATGAGGCCTGGGCGCCCCCCACCATCTCGGCACACTTGGAAACAGTGGCCTTTCTTAGTATGGATTGGACCACCGGCCAAGCGCCGTTGAGCTTGCCTACCAGGTTATCGGCCGGCACTTTAACGTCCTTAAATGCGACTTCGCACAGCTTGTCCCTGCCCAGTGTTATTAGCTGAGTGACCTTGAGGCCGGCACTTTTTGCATCGACTATAAAGATGCTTACACCGTCCTCCGGCTTTGAACTCTTTTCGGTACGAGCTACGACTAATATGAAGTCGGCCACATTGGCATCCGGCACAAACATCTTGGCTCCATTCAAAATATAGTAGCCGCCCGATGCTTTGGCTTCCATATCAAGGGCTGCCGGCGAATAGGTCCCTTCTATCCCGGTCAGCGCCAGTGTCATAATCATATCACCGGAACATATCTTGCCCAGATAATATTCTTTCTGCTTCTCACTGCCCGCCACCAGCAGGGTGAAACCCGCTAAAACTACCGTGGAAAAGAAGGGTCCGGGCACTATGTTGTAGCCCATCTCGTCCAGCAGGACTGTCAGGTCAAGCAGGCTGCCGCCGTTTCCGCCGTATTTCTCGGGGAAGGGCAAAGCCATCCATCCCAGTTCCGCCATCTTTTTCCAGAGTTCCTTAGACAGGCCGGTGTCGCTTTCATCCATCTCCCGCACGAGTTTCTTGGGGCATTCCTTGCTAAGGAACTCGCGTGCCGATTTTTTCAACATCTCCTGTTCTT
>JAPLHM010000183.1 GCA_026389635.1 Chloroflexota bacterium
TTTGAACAGGTAAAGCTGTGGCTGCCTGATGCAGATGTTCCGCAGTTTTTTCCGGAAGCAGATTTGCTGGGGAGTGGTTCCTCAGTTGACCCTGTGGCCAATTCGGAACGGCTGAAGGTAATTTCCCTGCTGTCCGGTTATAAAACCCTGGCTGAAAGGGATGCAACCCCGCCCTTTATTATGTGTTGCGCCGCATCGCTGATCAGCAGATCCATGGGGCCGGCCAGGTTCATGGCAGGCTGCATCGAGATAACAAATGGTATGAGCATCAGCCAATCTGCACTGCTTGAACGGCTGCAATCGGCGGGGTATGTATATGAGGATATTGTAGAGATACCCGGCGCCTTCAGCAAAAGGGGTGGTATTGTCGACGTATTTCCCTGCGGCCATGATTCGCCCGCCAGGATCGAATTTTTCGGAAATGAGATAGAGAGCCTGCGGCTGTATGACCCGCGATCACAGAGATCTATGCAACGGGTAGCGGCACTGGCTGTGCCACCCGCAGTGGAGCGGGCCGACAGCGGTACGGCAAATTTGCTGGATTACCTGCCGGGTGACGCTATATTGCTGTTAGACAACGTACCGCTGATTGAATCTGAGGTGGAGCGTATCAGGACTGAAGCCGCCAGCCTTGGTATATCCGGTACCGGTGAAGAGGATGTATCCGCTAAGGAATCCGGGGATTTTAACTGGGAAGATATTGAAAACAAGATTAAAGGCCGGGACAAAGTTGTTGAGTTGAGTCCCTGGAATGAGGGTGAAGACCAGGATACGGACCACTTCCTCCTTCCTATCAGAGGCGCCCCTGACTTCTCCGCGAGGTTTTCAGCCTTCATGGACAGGCTGCCTGAATTGAGGAGTGAGGGTGGCAGGATCCTGGTCGTCAGCCAGCAAGCGGAAAGGATAAGGGAACTGCTGCAGGAGCGTGATATCAATGTAAATGCTTTTAAAGCGCTTGACGGCCTGCCGCTGCCCGGTTCCATCAGCCTGCTCCAGGGTTCACTGGACGGAGGATGGCAACTCGACGATGAATTAGTGCTGCTCACCGATGCCGAGCTTTTCGGAAATATAAAGAGACGGCGTTTTGCCAAGACCAGGCCTGTCAGGCACCACCTTTTCCTCAACGACATCAGTATCGGCGACGCTGTTGTACACGTGGAGCACGGTATCGGGCGTTTTGCCGGTATCAGCAGGAAGGTCAGCGCAGGTGTGGAGAGGGAATACCTGATGCTGGAGTATGCGCGTGGAGACATGCTTTACGTGCCTGTGGACCAGGTCGACAGGGTGGGCCTGTACATGGGCGGAAGTGAGAAGATGGCATCGCTGAGCCGCCTGGGTTCGCAGGAGTGGAGCAGGGCCCAGCAAAGGGTGAGGGAATCAGTGGCAAACATAGCTGGAGAGCTTATCGAGCTCTATGCCGGCAGGGCAGTTGGTGGAGGCATCGCTTTCTCGAAGGACACGCTCTGGCAGCAGGAATTGGAAGCCTCTTTCCCATACCTCGAGACCTCTGACCAGTTGGAAGCAATTGAGGCAGTGAAATCGGATATGCAATCGGCACGGCCGATGGACCGGCTTGTTTGCGGCGATGTGGGTTATGGAAAAACTGAAATTGCCCTGCGCGCTGCCTTCAAGGCCGTCATGGACAGCAAGCAGGTGGCCATAATGGTCCCGACTACAATATTGGCACAGCAGCACATGAATACTTTCTGTGACAGGTTAAAGACCTTTCCGGTCAAAGTTGCCGTGCTGAGCCGCTTTTGTTCGGGCCGGGAACAGTTGGATGTGATCGCAGGCCTGGCTGAGGGAACAGTGGATATATGTATTGGTACGCACAGGATACTGCAAAAGGACGTGCGATTTAAAGACCTTGGACTGGTAATAATTGATGAAGAACAGCGTTTTGGCGTGGTCCACAAAGAGCATTTTAAGAAGATGAGGCAGTCTGTTGACGTGCTTACACTGAGCGCTACACCAATACCACGGACGATGCACATGGCGCTTTCGGGTATCAGGGATATGAGTACCATTGAGACACCACCGGAAAGCCGGTTGCCCGTGATTACACATGTGGGCGAATATAATGACAGGCTGATCCGTGAAGCTTTACTGCGTGAGCTGGAGCGGGATGGACAGGTGTTTATCGTACATAACAGGGTGCACAGCATAGGCGATCTGGCATCTAAAGTGGCCGGCCTGGTGACGGAGGCCAGGATATCAGTGGCGCATGGACAACTGGAGGAGGATAAGCTCGAGGAGATCATGGCTGACTTCCTGCAGGGCAAGAGCGACGTGCTGGTTACAACCACGATTATTGAATCGGGTCTTGACATGCCGAACGTTAATACATTGATCGTGGATAATGCGGATAAGATGGGGTTGGCCCAGCTTTACCAGTTGCGTGGCAGGGTGGGGCGTGGTGCAAATTCAGCATATGCCTACTTCCTGTTTGATTCGGGTAAAAGCTTAACCGACCAGGCGCTTGAGCGGTTGAAGGTAATTGCGAGGGCGACTGAGCTGGGAGCAGGCTTTGCCATTGCTATGAAAGATCTCGAAATAAGGGGAACGGGCAACCTGCTGGGGGTAGAGCAGAGCGGGAATATAGCTGCAGTAGGATTCAGTTATTACTGCCAGATGCTTGAGGAGGCGGTCGAAGAGATTAAAGCCCGGCGCGAGGGCCGCACGG
>JAPLHM010000295.1 GCA_026389635.1 Chloroflexota bacterium
GTAGTCCAGGCGCTTCAATGTGGCAACCACAATAATCGCAATGTAGACGGCAGTCATCACGATTGCAGGCTGCCATCTGCCTATACTAATAGTCTGAATTACCGAAGCTACATAAGCCGGCAAAGCGACGACTATTGCGATATACAGGACTATGGTCACTGCCCTCGTGCGCCACTCTTTTAGCACATCGCCAATACCACTGTAGCGCAGCCGGGAGTCCATCATAAGCCGCTGCCCTTCCTGTCCGTGAAATTTGACCCTGCCGAGATGCTGCCATCCATGATCCTCAGCTCTCCTCCAGCGAAGCGGCCTCTTCCTCCACCAGTTTAACGAATGCTTCTACGATAGCCGGGTCGAATTGGCTGCCCGCACTCTGCCGGATGTACTCAAGTGCCTTCTCCTCGGGCCAGGCTTCACAGTCGGGACGGCCGGAAATGAGATCGTCATAGACGTCCACCACAGAGAAGACGCGGGCCGGGAGCGGAATGTCGGTCCCTTTTAATCCACGCGGGTAGCCGCTGCCGTCCCACTTCTCGTGATGGCAGTAAGCTATATCCAGCGCTCCCATCAGGTAAGGGATATGAGCCAGGAGGTCATTGGCATAGCCGGGGTGGGCCTTCATCTGCCCGTCTTCCTCGGCGCTCATCTCGCCCTGTTTGAAAAGCACGCTGTCCGGGACGCCCATCTTGCCGATATCGTGCAGCAGCGAACCGCGGTGCAGGTCGGGCATAACGCCTGTTGCCAGCCCGGTGTCGGCAGCCAGCCGCTTGGTTATCTCGCACACGCGGTGGCAGTGGCCGGCCGGCTCAATATCGCGCAGTTCCAGCGCGTGCGCCCATCCCTCCAACGTTTCATCGTAGGTCTGCTCCAGTTCAGACAAAGACCTGTGTTCCTGTTTGAGCGTGTTAACTAAAAACCGGCTCATGCGCATCAGCAGGATGAAATTCATTGCCATCAATACTATGAACATGAAACCGGAGCTGAACCACACCAATGGATCAAGGCGTTCAGCAGGCGGTAAAAGCCAGCCATCCAGCATCCCGGTATAAGCGAAAAGGCAAAAAACGCCGTATATAACAATGCTCAGGGCTGTTGCTATCAAGCCGGCGCGGTTTCCAATCAATATCAACGCGCAAAGAGGCGTCACCAGCAGGTAAATCCGTCCGATACCTTCAAGGCCGGTACTGCTTAACTGCGTAATTGCGACAATATAGGCCACAGCCACTACACCCCATCCACGCCACCTGTAGTCAACGCCCTTATTAACAGCCAGTACGATCACCATAAGATAAACGGTGATCATAATAGCCAGTTTCAGCCAGAAGCCCGTCCTGAGCACTTCCGTCAATATAATCAGGTTTGCCAGCGCCCCGGCGGCCACTATGACATAGAGGATTATGGTCGCGGCCCTGGAGCGCCACTCCTTCAGCACATCATCAACCTGGCTGCTCCAGGAATCAGGTTGGATCTTACTGGACATCCGCTGCCTACCTCCTATGGCTGAACTGTTTAAATGGTTTATTTTAAAGTTTGCGCCCGACACAGAAGAGGAATTCAATTATTGATATCGGAAGGGAAGCAATTCAAATTTTTATTAATAGTTGAAAATACTTACAGATGTTCTTTTGATGGCAACAATATCACTATGCCAACAACGGGAAAATGGAGGTGAGACCTTCTTCGTGAAAATCTTAGCTGACGCCACGTAATAATATTACTCGGAATGGTGGGCCATGCTGGACAGTTCCCGAACTCCTGTTTGAGAGTAAAAAACTTATTCCAGCGCTGCGACAATTGCTTTCAGGAGGATAAGATGACCTTGCATTTCTTTCCTCCGACAACTACTGCCGCCTCGCCGGGATAAAACCTTTCCGTTTTGCTAAGCAAGACACTCGAGATTTTAAAAGACAAACCACTGACTGAAATCAAACTTGACAATTAACACCGGAGGAAGTATCTTCAATGTAGATACTATTTATGGAGGCTTGAATTGAAAGCTCGTATACAGAAATGGGGCAATAGTCTTGCTCTGCGTAT
>JAPLHM010000107.1 GCA_026389635.1 Chloroflexota bacterium
CACAGAGCGCGGCATTTTCCGATCCCGGCTTCCTTAAGAGAATAGAGCAGCGCTTCATGGATAAGGTAAAGGGCAAAAAGGCCTGAATCCGCTATAATCTGTGCATAATAATTAATTGGGAGATAATATTATGCAATTTGAGACTCTTGCCTGCACGGAAAAAGACGGCATCCTGCACGTCAGGCTGAACAGGCCTGAGAAAAGGAACGCCATCAATCCCCAGATGTTCCTGGATATAGATAAGTGCTTCACTGAAGTGGCCACCCAGCCGGGCGTCCAGGTCGTGCTGCTCTCGGGCGAGGGCAAGGGGTTTTCGGCCGGGACCGACCTCACCACCTTCCAGGCCGGCAGCAGCCAGCAGGATGTACGCAGGTTCGTCAGGCTGGCCCAAAGGGCCTATAACGAGATCGAGTACCTTGAGAAAGTGGTCATCGCGCTTGTCCATAACTTCTGCTTCGGCATCGCCTGCGAGATGGTGCTGGCCTGCGATATGAGGCTGTGCAGTCCCGACGCCACCTTCAATATACCCGAGGTGGCCATGGGACTTGTGCCCGACGACGGCGCCAGCCAGCGCCTGCCGCGCATAGTGGGGGTGGGCAGGGCCAAGGAGCTCATCCTGACGGGCAAGACCATCGGCGCCCAGAAGGCTGAAAGCTGGGGCATGGTAAACGAAGTGGTTAAACTTGAGGAGCTGGAAAAAACCGGCATCGCCTGGGCCAGGGAGATCATGGGCAACGGACCCATCGGCGTGGGCCTAGCCAAGCGCAATATCGACATGAGCATGAATATGAGCGTGGCCGACGGGCTGGAATGCGCCGGCATGGCGCAGAGCCTGGGCTTCTCAGACCCCGGCTTCCTCAAGAGGATGGAGCAGCGGCTGATCGAGAAGACCAAAGGCAAGAAGCCCTGACCAAGCCGTAAACATTAATCCGATGAAAGTGGTGCTGCATATCTGTTGCGGCGTCTGCGCGGCGGGCGCCGCCGCCGTGCTTTTGGGCGAGGGGCATGGGGTAACCGGATATTTCTATAATCCCAATATATATCCACGGGAAGAGTATGACCGCCGCCTGGATGCAGCCCGTTTGGTTGCTCAAAAGCTGGGCTTTGAGATGGCCGAGGGACCCTATGACACCGCCGGCTGGCTACTTGCCACGGCAGGCCAGGAAAATGAGCCGGAAGGCGGCCTGCGCTGCAGGGCCTGTTACCGGGTGCGGCTGGAAGAGTCATACAACTATATGTTGGATAGTGGCGCCGGTGCCTTCACGTCCACCCTGACCATCAGCCCGCATAAATCGGCGGTGGAGATCAACCGTATAGGTGAAGAGATCGGTGGAGAAAATTACTTATCCAGAGACTTTAAGAAGAAGGACGGATTCAAGAAGGCTATGCAGACGGCGAAGAACTGGGGGCTTTACCGGCAAAACTACTGCGGGTGTATCTACAGTATGCAGGAAACGCATAGATGAGCAGGCTGGTCGGGCTGATCGTTTTATTGGCTGTCCTGGCATTTGCCCTTAGTATACCGGCCTGCCAGGGCAATACCCGCCAGTTGCCCTACAACGGCACATACGGGTTCAGGGTCGTCCTGGAGAACAATCCGGCCGCCGTGGATCCGACATGGGACCAGGTGGTGGCCTTCCTCAAAGCAGACGGGACAGACGAGATGGAATACGTCGCCGCTGATTTCATGTGCGGATCTTTTGCCCAGGAGGTACATAACAATGCCGAGAAGGCGGGTATCCGTGCCGCCTGGGTAGGCGTCGACCTGGCGGGGAAGCAGGTCGGCCATGCCGTCAACGCATTTAATACCACCGACCGCGGCCTGGTTTACACCGATTCGACCGGTCAAACCGCCCAGGCGTACGACATGGCACTGCTCATTCCTGAAACTGAGAATGGCGGCGGCGGTGACTCCGCCCCCGGCGGAGACCGTGTGGCTTACGTTGACCGTGGCAAGGAACTGGGGTTCATCAGTTTAAGCGTCAATCCCTCGCCTGACTACGCCTATTATGAGAATTACCGCGTGCAGAGCCGTGACTACGAGGCAAAGTTGACTGACTACAACGATAAAGTGACGGCCTACAATGCCGACGTTCAGGACTTTAACCGGTGGGTGGGTGGGACTTCATTCACAGTGGGCAGCAGCGGGGCCCGGCGTGCCGGAGAGTGGAAAAGGCAGCTCCAGATGTCGCTTTACATGCTTAAATCGGAAGAGGCCGGCCTTGACCGCGGGAAAGCGGGCCTGGGTCCCATCTGGAAACCTATGGGCGCCGTTTCCGGTATCAACGTATCCTGGTGATAGTCCGCGGCTCAGCCACCCTTCTTGCGGCAGACCGAGATGAACTTTTCAATAGACCTGTCGTATGAGCGCTCGGCCTCCGGCGGGAAGTAACAGGCCGGCAGTTCACCCGACTGCCTGTGGTACTGCAGGCACTCGCAACACATCCCCTTCCTCGGGCACGGCTCATAAGTGCAGTTGCAAAGGACCTTGTTGTCATCTAATTTGCATTGGCGCATTTGATAGACCCTACCTTTATTATGCTTATCTCAGTCAAGGGGCGTGATTTGAAAAGGCGGCCTGGGCCTGAGGTCGAAACCTATGCCCGTCTCTTTAAACAGGTCCACGAAGGCGTCATCAGCGTACTTGCCATAGGTCACGAAGCGCTTGACGCGTGCGTTGGACAGCATCTTGGCGCAGAGTATGCAGGGGGAGTGGGTGCAATATATTATTGCGCCTTCAAGGCTAACACCGTGCAATGATGCCTGGATAATGGCGTTCTGCTCGGCGTGGATGCCCCGGCATATCTCGTGCCTGGTGCCCGAGGGGATTTTCAATTCATCCCGCAGGCATCCCAGTTCGAGGCAATCCCTGACGCCCGCCGCTGCGCCGTTGTAGCCGGTAGACAGTATATGCTTGTCCCTGACCGCCACCGCGCCGACGTGGTGGCGGCGGCAGGTAGCCCGCTCGGCCACCACCGAGGCGATCTTGAGGAAATATTCGTCCAGCGTCGGCCTTACGATCTCACTCATCCTATTGCCCTCACAATATTATCAGCCTGTCCGGTAAGCAAGTCCAGCGTGGAGTCGTTGCTTATGCTGTAATCGGCCATGGCTATGGGCCCGCCCTTGTTGACCTTCTCTATCTCGGCGTAGTCCCGCTCCCTGGCCTGCCCGGCGCTGAGAGGCCTTACCGTCCTGTTACTCAGCCTGGCGTAACGTGCTTCGGGCGGGGACCAAACCGCCACTACATGCAGCCTGCCGGCCAGCCTGTCCTTAAGGTACTTGTACTCCTCCCAGGAGTAAAGTCCGTCTATCACCACGTTGGACTTCTGCAGGGCGGCCTCAATGCGAGGCAGGTTCAGGATGGCATAGGCTGCCATGCCGTGCTCTTTCCTGAGGCCCTCCCTGACCAGCCTCTCATTTCCTTCATCCAGCTTGAGGCCACGCCTCTTCACCTCATCATCCGTGATGTCACCGAACCTGACCCTTGCATAGCCGTGCTTTTGAAAGACACGGGCCACTTCTGATTTACCCGAGCCTGGCATGCCGACCAGCGCTGCTACTTTCATTTATATTCCACTCTTAACCAAATCCTGCCGCAGGCGCATAATTATAGAGAAAAGACGCTCCCTCTGGCAAAGGCAGGCAGCGCAAGGCCTTTTTTACGACAATCGCCTGTATGAATTTTTAAGATATTTACAGCTTTTTTACGATCACACCGAAGAAATTTTGCCTTTTATAGCTATTTTAAGGCTGCCACCCACTTGACAAGCTTCAAACAATCCTCTATGCTAAATTCAAATACATAGGAGGTACATTGATGGAAGCTTATTGCATGAAGTGCAGGGCCAAGAGGGAAATGAAAAACGCCAAGGCCATTAAGATGAAGAATGGCAAACCGGCAACCCAGGGTGTCTGCGCCAAATGCGGCACAAAGATGTTCCGCATCGGCAAAGCCTAACAATCACATAAGCTGACATTCGCGAACCGTAGGCAGCTCTGTTTGCTGCCTATGGTTCATTTATTTTTTGAGACATTATCCGGCATCATTCCCTTCTTTACGTAGGCCCGGTGCACCATGCCTTTGACCGATGAGAACTTGCGGGCGAATACCAGGGTTCCGGCAAGGATACAGCAGCCACCTATGAGAAGTGTATTTGGCGCGCCGATAATATTGGCCAGCCCACCGAAGAGCAGGCAGCCGAAGGGGGCCAGTCCCATGAACGACATGACAAAGAAGCTCATGACGCGTCCGCGCTTGTCGTCATCGGCAATTGTCTGAAGAATGGTATTGCTGGCTGCCAGTTGCACCACCATGCCGAAGCCGGTTACCGCCATGAAAAGCATGGAGAGCGCCATTATGCGTGACAGTGAAAAACATATCAGGCCGACGCCGAAGCTGCAGGCCGACACTGTGATTATTTTATCCAGCCCGAATACATTCTTGCGCGAGGCTAAGTAGATGGCCCCGGCCAGTGCGCCCACCCCTGCGGCCGCCATTAAAAAACCCAGCGTGTTGGCCCCACCCTGCAGTACTTCCTTAGCAAAGACAGGCATAAGCACGGGGTAGGGCATGGCCACCAGGCTGGCGAAGGTCAGCAGCAGGATGATGTATTTTACAGGCGGGAAGCCAAAAGCGTAATCTGCGCCATCTTTCATACCGCGGAAGAAATCTTCCTGTTTTCCCCTGGGCGGGGGCGGGGTTATCTTCATGGCCAGCAGGCAGGCGATGACCGCGATAAAGCTGATACCGTTTATGAGGAAGCAGAGCCCCTCGCCCACTGTAGCCACCAGCACCCCGGCTACAGAGGGACCGATCAGCCTGGCGCCGTTGAACAGGGAAGAGTTGAGGGCGATGGCATTGCCGAGGTCCTCACGGTTGGTAACCATGTCCAGTACGAATGACTGGCGGGTGGGCATGTCGAAGGCATTGATGAGTCCCAGCGCTATGCTCAGCAGGATCAGGTTCCAGACCGCTGCCGTGCCGGTCAGCACGACCGCCGCCAGGGCGAAAGCCTGCAGCATGGCCAGCGCCTGGGTAATCACCAGGATGCGGTGCCGGTTCAGCCGGTCTACCAGCACGCCGGCAAATGGTGTCAGCAGGAAGGTGCTGATCAGGCCGGAAAATGCCACCACTCCCAGCAGGAAGGCGGAATTGGTCAGGCTGTACACAAGCCAGCTTATGGCTACCTGCTGCATCCAGGTGCCGATCAGCGATATGCCCTGCCCTATGAAAAAAAGGCGGTAGTTGCGGTAACGCAGGGCACGGAAGATACGCGCCATCCCGGTGGGATCGTTGGATACGGTTTCAGGAGAAGGCTGGTTTGTCGCAGGCACAATACAGTTATTGTAACACCAACCTGGTTAGCGATATCATATATTATCAGGTTTCAGCGATAATTATCAGGAGGTTGCAGTCATGGATGTTCTGGATGCCATCAACAAGAGACACTCGGTGCGGGCATTTAAACCCGACCCCGTCCCGCAGGATATCCTGAAGAAAATAGTGGAGGGCGCCCTGCGCTCACCGTCCGCTTCCAACAGCCAGCCATGGGAGTTCGCCGTGGTGAGCGGCGCGAAGCTGGAGGAGATGAAGCAGGCCTACATAGACAATTCCACGAAGATGCCGAACCTGGATGTGCCCATACCGTTCCAATACCCGGAGCCATGGATATCGCGGCGCGCTGCCGTTATGGCCGGCGTCCTGGAAAAGCTGGGGTTTGCACGTGAAGACAAGCAAAAAAGAATGGAATGGGGCCAGTTCGGCTTCAAACTCTGGGGCGCGCCAAGCTGTATCTATTTAATGATAGATAGCGCCTTCCACCATGCCGATAACGGCACCAATATGTGGAACCTCTTCGACTGCGGACTGATAACGCAGAACATCCTGTTGCTGGCGACCGTGCATGGACTGGGCAGCATACCGGCCATCATACCCGTGCTCTACCCGGATATCCAGCGCAGGGTGCTGGGCTTGCCCGCTTCCAAGCTGATGGTGCTGGGCATCCCCATCGGCTACACGGATGACAGCAACCCGGCCAACCAGTTCCGCAGCAGCAGGGAACCGCTGGAAAAGGTGGCCAACTTTTATAGATAAGCGCTCACACAAAATAATTAGAAAGGAGACCGCTGTGAAGAAAAAGGGGAACCCCGGCAAAGTCATTAAGATCGTTTTAATTAGTCTTTTAGCTGTCATTATTCTATTGTCCGGAGGAGGCTTCGCCTATTACCTGTCAATGGTCAACAGCCCGCAGCCTAAAATCGACGGTGACGTGCAGGCAAAGGGGCTGCAGGCCGGCGTGGAGATTATCCGCGACGGGCAGGGCATACCGCATATATATGCCAAAAATATGCACGACCTGTATTTTGCGCAGGGCTACGCACAGGCGCAGGACCGCTGGTGGCAGATGGAATTCTTCAGGAAGACATGCGGCGGCCGTATCGAGGAGCTTACAGGCAGGAAAGCCAGCCTGGTAAACACGGATATCTATCTCCGCTCCCTCGGCCTCTATGAAGTTTGCAGGAAGGAATATGAAATGTATACGCCTGAGGAGCGCGCCTTCCTCGACGCGTTTACCGAGGGTGTAAACGCCTACATTTCCGGGCGCTCGCCAGGCCAGTTGTCGGTAAACTACAGCATTCTCAGTCTGACCGGCGCTAAAGCAAAGGTGGAGCCATGGACCCCGCTGGACACACTGGCCATGGCAAAGCTGATGGCCTGGGACCTCGGGCTGAGCCGCGATCCGGAGATAACGCGCACCAGGCTCTACAACACGCTTGGCGCTGAGACAGCTGAGAAGTGGCTCGTCCCGCAATGGCCGCTCGGGCAAAAACCCACGACACTGCTGGATGAGGACATCCAGGTACTGATTAATTCGGGCCCGGCAGTTACACCCCAGGCTGTTCCGGCGGCTGCACCCGCCGCTCCACAGGTATTCATAGATACTACATTGCCTGTCGATGAGGCCTCCGCCGATGTCCGGCAGTTGCTGGGCGACCAGGCCGGGGCGGGCAGCAACAGCTGGGTGGCCTCCGGCAATATGACGGCCAGCGGCAAGGCGCTGCTGGCCAACGACATGCACCTCGGAATCGGCATGCCCTCGATCTGGTACGAGGCCGACCTCCATTGCAGCGACGACGGCACGGGCCAGCCATTTGACGTGGCCGGGTTCACCTTTGCCGCCTTTCCAGGGATCGTAGCAGGGCATAATAACCACGTCTCCTGGGGCGTCACTAATGTTTATCCGGACGTGAACGACCAGTATATGATCAAGGTGAATCCCGACAACCCTCTTCAATACGAATGGGACGGCAAGTGGCGCGATATGACGGTGCGCAACGAGACCATCAACTTCGCAGACGGGAAGCCGCCCGTTACCATCAAGGTCAGGGAGACCCACCTCGGCCCTATCACCAATGATAATAAGTATGACCCTAAGACCGGCGAGCTAAGCGGCTTCAACAACGAGGACCCGCTGGCCCTGCACTGGACTGCTCTTGAGCCCGGGCGCACCATACTGACCACATGCGCAATGGCCAAAGCCAGGAACTGTGACGAGTTCCGCAGCGCCCTGAAAAACTGGGAGGTCCCCTCGCAAAGTATTGTTTATGCTGATGACCAGGGAAACATAGGATACCAGCTGCCCGGCAATATACCGATCCGCCCGGCCAACTACACCGGTCAGGCGCCGGCGCCCGGGTGGACCAGCGAGTACGAGTGGAAGGGCTATGTACCCTACGACCTGCTGCCCCACGCCTATAACCCGGAACGTGGCTATATAGTGGCAGCCAACCAGGAGGCCGCACCACCGCAATATTACGAGTACCTGGACAAAGCGCTCGGCCCGGGCGTCAACGCCAATTTCGGCAGCAAGTACAACAAGTGGGTTTACGGATACCGCAGCCAGCGCATCTACGAGCTCATCAAGCAGCTCGCACCCAATACTGTAGCCACCTGCCAGGCCATGCAGGGCGACAACAAGTACCTGCCAGCCGGTGAAGTGCTGCCCTACCTCAAAAACCTGAAATTCGACGACCCCGCGGTATCCGACGCCCGGGACTGGCTCCTCAAATGGGACCTCGCCTGCAACGAGGACAGCGCGGAGGCAGCACTTTATAACGAGTTCTGGATGAAGCTGGTCAAGAACACCTTCCAGGACCAACTGGGAGACGCGGCCAAGGCTGAAGGCCTGGACAAGGAGATGTGGGCCATCAACCTGATGCTGCAAAACCCCGGAGACGTCTGGTGGGACGACATATCAACCGCCGACAAAAAGGAGATGAGAGATGATATCCTTGCCCGGTCGTTTAAGGAGGGTTACGCAGCCACGGTGTCAGACCTGGGCAAGGACCGCAGCAAGTGGCAATGGGGCAAGCTGCACACGGCGACCTTCGTCAGCAACCCCCTGGGGGCCAGCGGCATAGCCCCGATCGAATCCGTGGTAAACAAGGGGCCGGTGCCGGTGGGCGGGAACACGGAGTGCATCAACAGCCAGATCTGGTATGCCAACAAGGGCAATTTCGGTATCGGCCTGATCCCATCCATGCGCATGATAATCGATATGTCGGACCTGGGTAAAAGCATCAGCATGAACTCCACCGGCCAGAGCGGGCACCCGGGCAACCCGTGGTACGGTAATATGATAGTGCCCTGGAGCAAGGTCCAGTATCACCCCATGCTCTGGACCCGGCAGCAGGTGGATTCAGACGCAGCGCACAAACTGATACTGAATCCATGAAAAGCAGCTTTCAGCGCACCTGACGTCAATTTACGACTCTTTGACGGCAGGTGCGTTTCGGCGTAATATCTTGCTGGTGCTGGGACTGGCACCGCAAGCTTCGTACCAGAAGCAGAATAATAGTGGAAGGAGGATACTTTGACTGATAACGCAAAGGATACAACGGCCCCCACCAATCAAGCTCCGCCCAGGAAAAAGAAAAAAGGCGGTAAATCAGCTTTAACCGCTGTATTGACCATACTTGCCATCATAATTATCTTATGTGCAGGCGGCGTCGGCTATTTCAGTTATATTAATAACGCACCTCTGCCCAAGATAGACGGGACCATCAGGGCTAACGGGCTGTATGACAAGGTTGAGATAATCCGCGATGCAAACGGCATTCCCAATATATATGCCAACAATATGCACGACCTGAATTTTGCCCAGGGCTACGTCCAGGCGCAGGACCGCTGGTGGCAGATGGATTTCTTCCGGCATGTCTGCGCTGGCAAGGTTGAAGAGCTTACCGGCAAGAAGTCCAGCCTGGTCTCCTCTGACATATACCTGCGCACCATGGGCTGGCACGACGTGGCGGAAAAGGAGTACGCCAGTTATACACCGGAGCAGCGGGCCGGCCTGGATGCCTTCGCAGCCGGGGTCAACGCCTATATCTCCAACCGCAGCCCCCAGGATCTTTCCGTCAACTACAGCATCCTGGGGTTGACCGGCGTTAAGTTCAAGATCGAACCCTGGACCCCCATAGATACCCTTGCGTTCGGCAAGCTGATGGCCTGGGACCTGGGCTACAGCGGCGATGAGGAGGTCCAGCGGGCGAAGTTATACAGCGTGCTGGGCCAGGAGATGGCCGACAAGTGGCAGACACCGCCCTGGGCATACGGCGACAAGCCCACCATTATCCGGGAAACAGACATCCTGGAAATGGAAAAGTCGGCTGCCCCGGCAGCGCCGGCCGTCGAAACCCCTGTCCCATCCGGGCAACCCATTTCATCCGGGCAGGCCTACGACGATACGAGACCTGACCTGAGCTGGCTGATGGGCGACCCTGCCGGCATCGGCAGCAATAACTGGGTGGTCTCGGGCAACCTGACGCAGAGCGGCAAGCCGCTGATGGCCAACGACCCGCACCTTGGCATTCAGATGCCCTCCATCTGGTATGAGGTCGGGCTGCACTGCCCCGATGACGGGACAGGCCAGCCATATGATGTTACCGGGTTCGCCTTTGCACCCGACCCGGGCGTTATCATCGGCCACAACAACAATATCTCCTGGGGCGTGACCAATGTCTACCCGGATGTTCATGATCATTACCAGATCAAGGTCAACCCCGACAACCCGCTGCAGTACGAGTGGAACGGCAAGTGGCGCGATATGACCGTCCGCAATGAGACCATCAATTTCGGCGACGGCGCAGCCCCCATCACCTTCAAGGTCAGGGAGACACACCTTGGCCCCATCATCAACGACAACAATTATGATGCCAAGACCGGCCAGTTCTTCGGTTTCAACAATAAGGACCCCCTGGCCCTGCGCTGGACAGCCCTCGAACCGGGAACCATTATGACCGCCATACAGGGCGTCAACATGGCTAAAAACTGGGACGAGTTCCGTCGAACCGGGAACCATTATGACCGCCATACAGGGCGTCAACATGGCTAAAAACTGGGACGAGTTCCGTAACGCGCTCAAGAACTGTGACTGCCCGTCCCAGAACTTTGTCTACGCCGACAAACAGGGCAACATCGGCTACCAGATGCCGAGCAAGGTGCCCATCCGCGTGAAAAACCACAACGGCCTGCTACCCGTCCCGGGTTGGACCGACGAGTACGAGTGGAAGGGCTATATCCCCTTTGACCTGCTGCCTCGTACCTACAACCCGGAGCGCGGTTACCTTGTCACGGCCAACCAGGCTGTAGTGCCCCCTGCATACTACGATTTCCTCAAGAAACACCTGGACCCTAACCTCAACTACAACCTCGGCTATGAGTGGAACTCCGGCTACCGCGCCC
>JAPLHM010000069.1 GCA_026389635.1 Chloroflexota bacterium
GAGCGAGGCGCTGGCCCGCTCGGTGGAGGACAACGGCGGCGTCTACTTCGTACCCGCCTTCACCGGCCTGGGCGCGCCCTACTGGGACATGTATGCGCGCGGTACCATGCTGGGCATTACGCGGGGCACCACCAGGGGACATTTAGCGCGGGCCACCCTGGAGGCCATCGCCTTCCAGGTGAGGGATGTCATAGACACCATGCGCTCCGAGACCGGCATCGGCATACCCGTGCTGCGCGTGGACGGCGGCGGCACGGCCAACTCCTTCCTCATGCAGTTACAGGCCGACATCATGAACGTCCCCATACAGGTGGCCGCCATACCCGAGACGACGGCGCTGGGCGTGGCCTACTTAGCCGGCCTGGCCACGGGCCTGTGGAAGAGCAAGGAGGAGATAGCCAGGAAGTGGCGATGCTCGGCCACCTTCGAGCCGGGCATGTCGGCCGACCGGCGCGAGAACCTCTACGCCAACTGGAAGCGCGCGGTAGAGAGGGCCGGCGGCTGGGCAATAAATTAGATTGAGGGTAGAACATGAAAAGGGATTTTAAAGCGGTAGCCGGTAAGACCTTCGACGTCATCGTGATAGGGGGCGGCATAGTCGGCGCCGGCGTGGCGAGAGATACCGCGCTGCGCGGCCTGGACACGCTGCTGCTGGAGAAGGAGGACTTCGGCTCGGGCACCACCTCGCGTTCCACCAGGCTGATACACGGCGGGCTGCGCTACCTGCGCCAGCTCGAGTTCGGACTGGTGCGGCAGGACCTCGGCGAAAGGGAGGTGCTGCTGCGCATAGCGCCACACCTGGTGCACCCGCTGTCCTTCTTCATACCCATACCCAACCTCAGCCTCAACGTGGCCATGCTGCTGGGCACCACGCTCTACGATGTGATCTCCTTCGACAAGACCCTGCCCAACCACAGGTATTTAAATAAAGATAAAACGCTGGCCGAGGAGCCCGGCCTCAGGGTAAAAGGGCTGCAGGGATCATATGTCTATTCCGATTGCGCCATACCGCTGACGGAGCGCCTCAACTGGGAGACCGCCCTGTCCGCGGCCGAGGGCGGGGCCACCGTAGTCAACCACGCAAAGGTCACTAATGTACTGCGGGAGGGCAACCGCGTAACCGGCGTGGAAGTGAAGGACGAGATCAGCGGCGAGGTGTTGCAGGCCAGGGCAAAGCTGGTGGTCAACGCCGCCGGACACTGGGTGGACACCATCAAAGAGATGCTCTTCAAAGACAAGCCCCCTTACCTGCTGCGAACCAAAGGGGCCCACATTATGATACCGGAGGTATCCAAGCACGCACTGGTGCTTTTTTCCCCGCTGGATGGCCGGCTTTTCTTCGTCATACCGTGGCAGGGCTACTCGCTGGTAGGCACCACCGACACAGTCTATAAAGAGGATCTCGATGCCGTGTACGCCACCAGGAAGGACGTAGACTACATCCTGGAAGGGCTGCACTTAGCCTATCCCGATGTCAGGATCGACGGCGTCTATTATGCCTATGCCGGCCTGAGGTCACTGGCGCTCAGGCCGGGCAAGTCGGCCTCCAACACCTCGCGCAGCCACGAGATCATCGACCACAGCAAACGCGACCACATCGACGGTCTGGTGACCATATTAGGCGGGAAGATCACGGCCTACCGCGAGGTGGCCAAGGACGGCGCCGACATGGCCTGCCGCAAGCTTAGCAACAAGGCGCGCTGCACCACGGGCGAGAAGGGTTTGCCCGGGGCGCCGGCGCTGGGGTCCGTGGAAATAGCCGGCCTGGCCGAAAAATTTGGCCTGTCTATCGATACCGTGGCTCATTTAGCCCGTATCTACGGATCCAGGGCAGGGGAGGTACCGGCTTTGGCGGGGCAGGACAAAGCCGGGCTGCGGCCGCTCAGTGCGGGGGGTCCCGATATCGTAGCGCAGGTGTGGCACGCGGTGAGGAATGAGATATGCATGACGGTGAGCGATTTCATGTTGCGGCGCAGCGTAGTCGGCCTGCGCAAAGACCTGGGCGCCGACGCGGTG
>JAPLHM010000115.1 GCA_026389635.1 Chloroflexota bacterium
GGCAAGGAGGTCTGGCAATTCGAGGGGGACAGCCAGATGGTGGCAAACCCGGCCCTAACCGATAAATACGTGTACGCTGTGAGTGAAAAGGGTACCCTCTATAAGCTTGACATAACCAATGGAAAGATGATCAACAGCATACCGCTTGGCTATACGGTTTACAGCAACCCTTATGCAGAGGGCGACACGGTCTACATCTACGCGCGGGATCACACGGTCTATGCGGTTGATACTGTGAATAATGTTATCACCTGGAATTTTTCTTCGGCGATAAAGTAGGTTGAATAATGGTTGATATTTGGAATGTAGCTATACTCGACCCGGTGCTGAACGGGCTGATCGCCCTTTCCCAGGTGCTGTGGGGCAATTTCGGCCTGGCTATCATCACGCTCACCATCGTAGTCAGGATCATCCTCATGCCCCTTACTTTCAAGCAGACGCAGTCCACCAAGGCCATGCAGTCGCTGCAGCCCAAGCTCCAGGAGATACAGAAAAAATATGCCCGGGACCAGAAGAAGCTGCAGCAGGAGATGATGCGCCTCTACAAGGAGGCGGGCATCAACCCGCTGGGCTGCATGTGGCCCATGCTCATACAGATGCCCATCTGGATCGCGCTCTACCAGTCCATCATGCAGGCCCTGGCGGCCACGCCGGAAAACCTGCTCATACTTTCGCAGCACCTTTATCAATGGGACATGGTGGACCAGGCCATACCGCTCAACGAAAATTTCCTGGGGCTCAAGCTGTCGCAGCCCGACCCGACAATGATCCTGGCCATATTAGTGGGCCTGTCGATGTGGGTGCAGCAGAAAATGGTCACCCCGCCCGCTACCGATGCCAAGCAGCAGCAGATGTCCAGCATGACCACCATGATGATGCCCATGATGTTCGCCTTTTTCACCCTGTCATTCCCCAGCGGACTGGCCCTCTACTGGGTGGTCTCCAATATCATCGGCATCATCATACAGTACTTCGTGGGCGGCGGCTGGGGTTACTTCACCCTCCCTTCATTCAGGCCTCAACCCCAGGCAGCGGCGCCTCAAAACCAGCCTTCAAAGGCACTCAAAGAGGGTAACGAAAAGAAGAAGGGACAGAATTGAGAGAATTAGAGATAAGCGCTAAAACGGTGGAGGAGGCTACGCGGGTTGCCCTTGCCCAGCTCGAGGTAACCCGTGACGAGGTTGATATCCTCGTGCTCAAGAAAGGGAAATCCGGCCTGCTGGGAATGGGCGCCGAGGACGCTAAAATCAAAGTCATACTGCTTTACGACGACGAAGCGCAGCCGGGGGCAAGGGGTGAAGCGGCAGATACAGCGCGGCAGGTATTGATCGATATCCTGCATGCCATGGGCATCCAGGCCACCGTGGATGTGACCGGGTCCGGTAGCGAGGGCGCTCCCGTCACCCTGAATATCGAGGGCGATGACCTGGGGGTGCTCATCGGGCGCAGGGGACAGGCCCTGGCATCCCTGCAATACTTAGTCAGGATGATAGTTGCCGAAAAGTTGAAAAAATGGGTCTCTGTCGACGTGGACGTGGACTGGTATAAGAAACGTCATTATGAGTCGCTCAGAAAAATTGCGCTGCGCATGGCCGAACAGGTGGCAAAGAGAAGGCGTCCCATAACTATGGAGCCGATGCCCCCGGACGAAAGAAGGATCGTGCACATAACCCTGGCCGATGACCCCGATGTCATGACGGAGAGCACCGGCTTCGGTGACGGGCGCTGCGTGGTAATCCAGGCAAGGAAACGCTGAGCGATGTTCCAGCCCGTTAACAGCAAGGTCAGTTTTCCTGACGTTGAAAGGAAAATACTGGACCTCTGGCGGGAGAAGGGCATTTTTCAGAAGAGTATAGACGCGCGGGCCTCCTCCCCCAGGTTCATTTTTTACGAAGGTCCCCCCACTGCCAACGGCAACCCCGGCATCCACCACGTCCTCTCACGCGTCTTCAAGGACGTTATCCCCCGCTACAAGACCATGAAGGGGTTCTGCGTGCCCAGGAAGGCCGGCTGGGATACCCACGGCCTGCCGGTGGAGCTTGAGGTTGAGAAGCAGCTCGGATTCACGGGCAAAGCACAGATCGAGGATTACGGCGTGGCCAAATTCAATGCCCTCTGCCGGGAAAGCGTATTCAAATATCTCAAGCAGTGGGATTCCCTCACGGAGAGGATCGGTTTCTGGCTGGATATGGACAACCCCTATGTAACACTGGATAACTCCTATATCGAATCGTGCTGGTGGGCCATCAGGCAATTGTGGGACAAGAACCTGGTCTACCAGGGCTACAAGGTCACACCCCACTGCCCGCGCTGTGGCACATCGCTCAGCTCACACGAGGTGGCCCTCGGGTACAAGGACGATACGGTTGACCCCTCGGTGTACGTGAAATTCAGGATACATACGCTGCCGCCGGAAGTGGCAGCCGATGACTCCGGCGGCTTTAAATTGGCGGATGCCGTCGCGGCTGGAAAAGTCTATTTTTTGGCCTGGACCACCACCCCCTGGACACTGCCCGGCAATACCTCCCTGGCACTGGCTGAGGAGGCTGTTTACGCCGTTGTCGGGTTGAACGGGGAATACCTGATCTTCGCGCGGGACCTGGTGGAGCAGGCCGGCCTGGGGGATCAGCCGGTGCTCAAAACGTTTAAGGGCATCCAGTTGGCCGGCTCACTCTATATCCCGCTGTATAACCCGCATCAATTTGATGTAGAAAGGAAGAGGGCCAGACAAGGTCAACCGGGGCAGTTCGATGTACAGGAGCGCGTTGAAGATCTCACCTACAGGATTATCAATGCTGATTTTGTCTCCATGCAGGAAGGCACGGGCATAGTGCACATCGCCCCGGCCTTCGGTGAAGTCGATTTCCAGGCCGGCCTGGATAACAATCTCGACTTCGTGCAGCAGGTGGACCTGGCCGGCAACATCACGGGCAAATACTCTTTTTCGGGCAAATTCGTAAAAGACGCCGATGCCGATATTTTGGCCGACCTGGACAGTCGCGGGCTGCTCCTTAAAACCGCCAAAATCACCCATACCTACCCGTTCTGCTGGCGCTGCGACGCGCCCCTGGTCTATTACGCCAAGAAGACCTGGTACATCAGGACCTCTGCCAGGAAGGACGAGATGATAGCCGGCAACAGGCAGATCAACTGGTACCCTGAGCATATCAAAGAGGGCCGATTCGGCGACTGGCTAAACAACAACGTGGACTGGGCCTTTTCCAGGGAGAGATACTGGGGCACACCCCTCAATATATGGGTATGCGCTAAATGCGGCCGCTATGAATGCCCGGGCGGTGTGGAGGAGATCAGGAGCAAACTCGGTTTACAGGGTTACTCCGAGGGCATGGACCTGCACCGCCCCTATGTTGACGATATAACATTCAGCTGCGCCGTCTGCGGCGGAGGCATGGCCAGGCAGCCTGAAGTAATCGACTGCTGGTTTGATTCCGGCGCCATGCCTTTTGCCCAGTGGCACTATCCTTTTGAGAATGTGGAACTGTTTAAGCAGAGCTTTCCCGCCGATTACATATCGGAAGCCGTGGACCAGACCCGGGGATGGTTTTACAGCCTGCACGCCCTGTCCACCCTGATTTTCGACCAGCCCTGCTACAAAAACGTCATCTGCCTGGGACACATACAGGACGCGCAGGGAGAGAAGATGAGCAAGACCAAGGGGAACGTGGTGGACCCCTGGACCGTGCTCGATTCATCCGGCGCCGACGCCCTGCGCTGGTACATGTTTACATCGGGGCCTCCCGGCAATGTCAGGCGCATGTCGCC
>JAPLHM010000073.1 GCA_026389635.1 Chloroflexota bacterium
GTAGCGGTACCCATCAACCCTCTTTACACGGAACGGGAACTGGAACACGCGTTGACCGAGGTGGATGCCGCTGCCGTGATAGTGCTTAACCCGTTTTACCAGGCCGTTAAAAACATCCAGGCCAGGATGACTATGGGGTTTGTCATCGCCACCAGCATCAAGGAATACATGCCCGCCCACCTGGGGCTGCTCTTCACGCTGGCTAAAGAAAAAAAGGAGGGTTCCCGCATATCCCTGCAGAAGGGTGATGTATGGTTCCAGCACCTGCTCCGTAAATACAAAAATGCCCGCAGGCCTGATATTGAAGTAAAGCCGGCCGACCCTGCCGTGATTCTCTTCAGCGGAGGCGCCACCGGCGCCCCCAAAGGGGCGGTGGGCACGCATGGGGCGCTGATAATGACGGCCATGCAGATAAACGCCTGGCTCAGTCCCCCTTTGGAGCCATGGGAAGACAAGGCGGCTTTGGCCATGCCGCTCTTTCATGTTTTCGGATGTGTGGGTGCGCTGGGCACGGCCATGGTCAACCATTCATCCTGTATCCTCATACCCAACCCCGGCGATCTCACAGACGTCGTCAAAAACATAAAGAAATTCAAGCCTGCCTTCATGCCTGGGGAGCCAACATTCTATACAGGGATTATGAACCACTCCTTGGTGAAATCGGGCAAAGTTAAGCTGGACAGCCTTAAGTTATGCGTAGTGGGCGCTGCCCCGCTCGTGGAAGGGTGGTTGTACACCGGTGACACAGGTTACATAGGTGGCGACTGGCGCCTCTTCCTGCACAGCAGCACGAAGAAAAAGATAAAGAAAACGGGAAGAATAAAATCAGCCGTGGCTGCTGCAAAATAAATTATTTAGGGAGGTTGAATTAATGGCAGAATCATATCCATGGTTTAAAAGCTACGACGCAGGGGTGCCCCACAGCCTCGAACCCTATCCGGCGGTGACCTTCCTTGACGTTGTCGAGGACGCCGCCAACAAAAGGCCCGATCACAGGTTCCTCATTTTCAAGGGCAGCACCATCAGCTACAGCGAGCTGGTCCGGCTCTACTCGGTGTTTGCCGCGGCCCTCAAGGCCAACGGCGTAAAAAAGGGCGACCGCATCGCCATACTCCTGCCCAACTGTCCACAGGGCTTCATCAGTTCTTTCGCGGCCTGGAAGGCCGGCGCCATACCTGTGCCGCTCAACCCCATGTACACCGAGCACGAATTGCAGCACTCTCTCAAAGGCTGACACCTTTTTATGCCACCGTTAAAAAGATACAGCCGCAGACCAATCTCAGGCTGGTAATAGCCACCAATATCAAGGAGTACCTGCCGCCTTTCCTTGCCACCATGTTCACATTGCTAAAGGAGAAGAAAGAGGGGCACAGGATAACCCTGCAGGCAGGCGACCTCTGGATGGCCGAACTTATGAGCAAACATGCCGGCGACGCCGCCCCTGATTATAAGCCTGTATCTGGCGATATTGCGCTGCTGCTCTTCAGCGGCGGCACCACCGGCGTCCCCAAGGGCGTCATATTAACCCATAAATGCCTCGTCGCCGAGGCCTGGCAGCTCAAAGTTTGGAACGACCATGTGCTTACCGAATGGGACGATGTCGTCATGATGATCATGCCGCTCTTCCACGTTTACGGCTTCGCCGGCGTGATGGGCACCTCCATCATGGGCCACAATCCGCTTGCCGTCATACCCAACCCCCGCGACCGCGATGACCTGGTCAAGACCATAAACAAGGTCAAGCCGGCATATTTCCCCGCCGTCCCCACATTGTTCATCGCACTGCTGGAGCACAAATTGGTCAAGGCAGGCAAAGTTGATTTCAAATCCATGAAACTCTGCGTGGCATCGGCAGCCCCCCTGCTTCCCGAGACCAAGCGGCGCTTCGAAGAATTGACCGGCGGCAAGCTGATCGAAGGCTACGGCATGACCGAACTCACCGCCGCCATCACCCTCGGCCCCGTCGAGGGCAAGTGGACGCCCGGGTCGGCCGGTGTGCCCCTGCCCGATGTTGTTCTACGAATAGTGGACGTTGAGACGGGTGAGAAAGACATGCCGCTGGGGACGGAGGGGGAGATTATTGCCCGGTGCCCGCAGATAATGGTGGGCTACTGGAACAGGCCGGAGGCCACAGCGGATATGATCCGCAAAGGGTGGCTATATACAGGCGATATCGGGTATATTAACGACGACGGGTGCCTCTTTATTACCTCACGCAAGAAAGAACTGATCAAGCCCGGCGGCTTCCAGGTATGGCCGCGGGAAGTCGAGGAAGTCATCAGCACTCATCCCAAGGTGGCCGAAGTGGGAGTGGCAGGCATACCCGACGCTTACCAGGTCGAGGCCGTCAAAGCCTGGGTCGTGCTGCGCCAGGGCCAGACAGCCACAGTTGAAGAGATACAGGCACACTGCCGTGAGAAACTAATAGCCTACAAGGTGCCCAGGTATGTCGAATTCAGGGCCGAGTTGCCCAAGACACTGGTTGGCAAGATCCTCAAGCGCATATTAGTAGAGGAGGAGATCGCCAGGCAGAAAGCCGCAAAATAGCGCCATGACCGGGTAATTAAGCGTGCAACGCTTAATCATAATAACAAATCACATGGAGGGGCGTTCCTTCAGGTGCGCCCGCGGCGCCCGAAAGAGCGGACGGGCCTAACGGCCCATCCCTACATTTGTAGGGGCGTTGCTTTAGCTGCGCCCGAAAAAACTGAAAAGGAGGCTCTTATCTTGTCCGACAAAAGGTGGTTAAAAAACTATGACAAGGCGGTCCCGGCTACGCTGGAACCGTATCCCCACAAGACGCTCGTTGATTACGTAGACGAAGCGGTCAAGGAACACCCTGATTACCCCATGGTGCTGTTTAAGAAGAGGAAGATGTCCTATGCCGAGATACAGAAGCTGAGCGACGAGTTCGCCGCGGTTCTGGCAGCTAAAGGCGTAAAGAAGGGAGACCGCGTGGCCCTCCTCATGCCCAACTGCCCGCAGGCCATCATCTGCCGCTGGGGAGCATGGAAGGTGGGTGCTATCCTGGTACACCTCAATCCCACATATACCGAACCCGAGCTCGAGCATGCCCTCAAGGACTGCGGGGCCGAGACCGTCGTGGTATTGACCATGTTCTACAATACTGTCAAAAAGCTACAGGCACGCACCAGTCTCAAACTGGTTATAGCCACCAGCATCAAAGATTACCTTCCCCCCGTGCTAAAGGTGCTCTTCACCCTCGTCAAAGAAAAAAAGGAAGGCCACCGCATCGTACTGCAGCCCGGCGATTACTGGCTGACCGAACTGATAAAGGCCCAGGCCGGGGCCAAACGTCCCGATGTCAAAGTGCTGCCGGGCGATAACGCCCTCATACTTTTCTCGGGGGGAACGACCGGCACGCCCAAGGGCGTAATGGGCACCCACCATTCCCAGGTCATCACGGGCCTGCAGTTCAACAGATGGTTCGGCGAAATAACCGAGCCCTACAAAGACGTCATGATGCTGGTGTTGCCGCTCTTCCACTCCTTCGCCACATATGCCGTCATGAGCACGGCCATCGTCGGCCATGCGGCGCTGTCACTGGTGCCCAACCCCCGTGACCGCGACGACGTAATAGCCAGCATACAGCACGACAAACCCACCTACTTCCCCGCCGTGCCCGCCATGTTCATCGCGCTGCTGGAGCACCCCGTGGTCAAGGCAGGCAAAGTCAACTTCAGCTCCATGAAATGCTGCAACTCCGGCGCCGCCCCGCTGCTGTCCGAGACCAAGAAGCGCTTCGAGGACCTCACCGGCGGCCGCATCGTCGAGGGCTACGGCCTTACCGAAACCACCATGGCCTGCTGCTGCACCCCCTTCCGCGGAACGTGGAAGCAGGGATCGGTGGGCATGCC
>JAPLHM010000068.1 GCA_026389635.1 Chloroflexota bacterium
ACTTAAGGTCGCGGGTCCACCCAAGCATATCGATGTTTCCCTGGCTGGGGCCGCAGCCCCGGAAGTTAAAGACCAGCGCGGCAAACCCCGCCCGGCAGAACTTGGCGGCCAGCTCGGGATATCCGCCCTTCTCCTGCGGGCCGTATGGCACAGCGGGGATACCATGGCAGAGGCACACGGCAGGGTAGGACCCGCTGCAATCGTCCGGCAAAAAGACCTGGCCGGCCAGCATGATATCGTCGGCGGAAAGGATCACGGTGGAATCTCGCATTATTTCAGCACCCCCAGCATTAACATCACTAGCAGCCCCCACGACAGCGCCGCCAGGGCAAACCAGGCAAGCTTGTTCCATTGCAGTATCTTTACACCATCTAACGGCGGGAAGGGGATGAGGTTGAAGGCCGCCAGCCACAGGTTGACCTGGAACCCGAATTTGCCTATCTCGCTCCACATACCGGCATAACCTGTGCCTGCAGCCAGCAGGTAGAACAGCCCTGCCAGTATGATATTGGCAACAGGGCCGGCAGCGGATATGAGTCCCTCCTCCCTGGGATCGGGCCGTTTGTATGTCGACGTATAAACAGCCCCCGGCGCGAAGAAAAGAAACTGGCCGAAACTTAGGATGGCGGTGGCAATCGCTATGACCAGGCCCATCTTCCACATACGGAACTCGGCGTGGTAGCCATAGCGCTGGGCCACTCCCTTGTGTGCTAATTCGTGGAAGAGGAAGCCGGTCCCGATGCCGACCAGGGCTATGACCAGGAAGCCGGCAAAATGCGCCACTGACTGTGAATAGGGTGTTCCCTGCTGCGGGATCAGGTAGTGCAGGGAAAAGCAGAACCCCAGAGCCAGCCAGCAGATGGCCAGGTCGCGCAACTCGATCCGGTTGAATCTCACGGTTTAAACGGCCTCATGTGCATTAAAAACTCCCTGTTTCCATCGGCGCCGGTCACGGGCGATGCCGTCAAGTTCAGAAGCGACCAACTGTTCGTATTCATCCAGGTTATGAATTTGCCGATACACCCGGCGTGAACGGCAGGGTCCCTGATCACGCCCCCCTTACCCACATCCTTCCTGTCCGCCTCAAACTGCGGCTTGAAGAGTACGACCACCTCGCCATGCGGGCCGAGGTGCGGAAGGATGTTGGGCAATACCATGGTTAGCGATATGAATGAGACGTCCATGGTAGCCAGGCCCACTTTGCCCGGCAGTTCGAAGGGATAATGGGCGTTGACCTTCTCCATGACTGTAACTCGTTTATCCTGCCTCAGGCTGTAATCTATCTGTCCGTGGCCGACATCAAGGGCGTAAACCCTTTCGGCCCCGTTCTGCAGCAGGCAGTCGGTGAAACCCCCGGTCGATGCGCCTACGTCTAAACAGACCAGGCCCGCTGCGCTTATGCCAAACTCCTTGAGCGCATGCTCAAGCTTGAGCCCGCCCCGGCTTACAAAGGGCAGCTTTTGCTTGAGGCAGATTTCGGCGTCCGCCGGCACAAGGCAGCCTGCCTTGGTCTGAGGGTTGCCGTTAACGGTCACTTCGCCGGCCATAATAATAGCCAAAGCCTTGCTCCTGTTCTCGGCCAGGCCGCGGGCGACCAATAGACTGTCTAAACGCTGCTTAGGTATAAAAATCCCCCCTGTAGCAAGAGCCCGCAAGGGCGGACGGGCCTAAAGGCCCATCCCTACATTTGTGCGCCCGCAATGACATATTACCGGTGCTATTTCGCCGGCGGTGGCGCCGGGGGCCACATGCCCTTGCTCAGGCTCTTGGGCATCAGGTCGGCCAGCTCTTTGACCGTCCAAACGCCGTCTTTGAAGATGCTTGAAACGACGGTTGG